>CAINVO010000001.1 GCA_903854195.1 uncultured bacterium
AGAAACTGTTGTAGTTGCATTAAGTTGAGTTCCTGATAGAAATGTTCCGAAAGCTACTGCAGTTGGATTTGTCCAATTTATAATCTGGTTTGCCTTATTTACCGTAATTGTTGTTGTGGCTGTTGTTGTACTGTATGTGGCTTGATTAGCTACTGAAGGTATAAATAAAACAGTCAAAACTTGATTCAAACCTGCATTTAAAACCTGACCAATAGATTGCGCATACGCGTAAGTTCCAGCTACTGTTGGACTTGTAGTTGCATTAAACTGCAACGCTGAAAGGGCTGTTCCATAAGTAATATTTGATGGAGATGTCCATACAATTGTTGGAACTATTTTTGGAGCTGTGTAGTAAACTGTCATTTTGACACTATCTACTCCCGCATCTCTAGAATTATTTGTTCCATCATGTATTGCTGAAAAAACTACACCGGTGCTTGTACCATTTATATCAGAAGCGTTCCAAGAAGATCCCCAAAGATCTGTTGAGCTTCCGTAAGTAGAAGTAATTACTGTTTGCCCCCACATACCAGAAATAGCCTTGTTTGGTCCAACAATTACGCCATTTTTTACAATTCTTACACTATTGTCTGAAACTCTATCGGTATTTCCATTTAGTTCAACCTTCACAACAGTAACGGAAATACCGTTAATTGTTGATCCGGCTGGAATTGAAAAACCGAAATTTGTTGCCTTTAAATAATGAGTAACTTCATTCTGTCCGAGTGTGGCACTAGAATATTGTGAGTTAGTTGTTTGAGCGTTTGATACACTTGTCCAATTTATTGTTCCGACACTAATATCATTTGTTAAAATTGAGGCACTGCTTGGTCCGCTTGTTGCGGCTGAAGCAGTAAACGTAGTCAACCCAATTAAAATTAAAAAAGTAGCTAGACCAATAGATAGGTATTTCTTCATAAATTTACAATTAAAAAAATAAAACTGACAAGCCATCAAGCCTACTTAAAATATGGCTTTCGGTATTGTATACGAAAGCCATAAATAAAGATAGCAACTAATTTTCTATTAATTTTAATTGAATATTTCTATTGAAAAACCGCCCACAGCCCCTACTTCATCATCTCCTTTATAGTAGCTTCATTTTCACGCATAACCTCCATTGTTGCGTCCATCTGACTTTTACCGCCTGAAATTTTTTGTTGGATTTTTTCTGCAATATTTTTAAAAAAATCTGGATTTTTCTCAATCATTCCGAATATCTTTTCCTGCTGATCTTGTGGCACACCTTTAAGCTGGGATGCGAGCATTTTTCTCATTAAAAAATTTTTAAACATGCCAGTATTTTACATGTTTTTAAGTTTTTTTCAATTATTGTTTATCCTATTCATGTCACCAAAAGACTGTTTGACCAAAGTATTTTAGCGTGTTAGTGTGCATTTAGAATCAAAAAAACAAAAGGAGAATATGGAGGAACTGATAAAGAAACTTGCCATGAAAATATCGTTGATCACCCACCAGCCCATGCCACTGATTACTCAGGCGCTTAATGAGGCTTTGCTTGATTCATCAGATGACAAGACTGGGATCAAGGCAGCACTCATTGAGCATTATGATTTGGTGCCTGCATCAGAGTTAAAAAAGGCTATCGCGCTCTGCGATATGTCTGAAGAAATATTGGATCTGATCTTGAGGAAGCAAACCCGCGGTGATGATGCTCTCGCTTACACGATGAAAATCGATGGTGTTTGGACCGAGCTTAGCAATGCCCGTCTGGATGCTGGCAGAAAACTTCCAAATGAGGCCTAATCAATTAAGTCATGATTTATGCAAGATAAAATATATTGCCTCATGAATGGAGGTCACGGTCTGACGGAAACAGACCGAAATCTTCTTTTTCACGCAGCCAGAAAGCTCTACCGTTCAACAACCGACAAGCAGGTCATAAAGACCAGCTTCATGGACGCTCTTTTAACCACACGACGTGAATACACACGCATTGGCAGCGTTCTTGGCATGAGATTTCATGCCGAAATTACTACAGAGCTTGGTGAATCAAAAGTCGACTACATTGTCCGCCTTTGTTACATCGAACCTGAAGAACTTGATCAAATGGTTTGGGGTCAATTTTCACCTGAGTTCTACGAAGAACTTACGAAAGCTGGCCTGAATTAAATCTTACAGGACTTAACCAAATCAAAACAGAACCAGTTACACTTACCGCCTACTCAAACAAAAAACCACCCGTTTGAGCAGGCGGTTTTCTTTTATCTAATTTGTTTAAAAAATTTTAAAACTATTATAAGTTTTAGTTTTTACTTGGATCAGTAGACGATGCAAAAGCATCTAGAACATCTGAATCTGTGGTTGATGAAGATCCGCCAGGATTTCCTTCTATTGGTCTTAGGATTGTCAAAGGGGCTGGGGCAGTAGATGTCGCTGATACCGCACCGCCGCCGTTGATAATATCTCGAATTTCTAATGGTGCATTATTTTCCACACTTATAAGCCCTTTGATATCACTGATTAGTTGTGAAGCGTGACCTAGGTTGTTAGTAAGATCTTTCTTTGCATCCTGTTTTATTGGAATTGTTGGTGCCAAGGCGGTGTTAGTATCTGAAATAATAGCTTTTATGGACTTGATATTGTCTTGTATTAAGGCAAGAGTACTTGAGCTTAGCGCACTTGAGGATACTGTTGTGTCAGATGTAACTTCAGCCAAACCACTCTGTACGTCTGCAAGTTTTTGAATAATAAGTGCATTACCATCATATTGATCCTGAGCTACAATTTTTTCTTGAATGTCTACTTTAGCGGCGGTTGTGCTAGCAATATCTGTCTTAACACTTGTTATTAAAGCATCTATGTGTGTAGCGTTCTTAATACCCTTTGTCTTTGTAATTTTCTTTGAAATTTTATTTAAAACTATTTCATGAGCTTTAAGTGATGACTCCAAAGATGTTTCAACTTCTTCAGCAGCAAGGACTTGGTTGGTAGATGCCAACACACTCACCTGTGCACGCAACTCTGTAGTCTTTGCGGCAATGCCATCCTCTACTACCTGACGAGTACTATCATTCAAACGTCCATCTACAGAAAGCTGAGCGGCTTCTTCAAGACGTCTTTCAATAGCACGCACTGCCCAATCTGCCTTACTTTTTGGAGAAAAGCTAAGAAAATCTATCACCCCTTCGTTTATGTTGATTTTAACAGGGTACAATGTTTCACCTGGGAGTGAGCTCTCAGCTGCAAATGAAGTACCTGCAGAAAGAAAAACTAAAATAAGTACCATAGCAAACGGGATAACTCTCTGCTTTGTAAATACATATGTCTCATGAGCACTTTTTGTCAGAATAGAAGCTGAAATTTCAAAAAAATTAAAGAAAGGTGAAAGCAACGCAGCTTTTTTGTGATGTGCGCGATGTGTAATATAAATATGAGCAGAAAGTCGCACGCGCATCAAAGAACGCTCACGATCTGTTAGTTTATCTTGTTTTAAAAAATTTAATTGGCGTTTAATTTTTGGGTTCATTTTTTTCGAAATCGTCTTTTGAATCATCATTTACTTTACTCTTAAGCTCGTATACCTCCCTTAAACTTTTCAAACCTCTGTGAAGTCTGACGGAAACCGTGTTCTCCTTTTCACCCAGAATATCTGAAATCTCGCTTATTGTTAGTTCTTCAACATATTTCATAAGAAGAACTTCTCTTTGACCTGCATCAAGTTCGTTCAGCATACTAAGGACAATCTGACCATCAAGTCTATCCTCTGCCATTCTACTTTGATCATTCGGCTCATCATTAGAAGGTTCATATCCTGTCTCAAGCATATCGTCTAATGAACTTGAAGACTTTTTTCTAAAATGATCAACCACCATGTTGTGAGCTGTTCTGTATAAAAACGCTCTCATATTGTCCACCACGCCTCCTTTTGATACATACTCCCAAGCCTTTACGAAAGTCTCCTGAGTAATATCCTTGGCAAGTTCCCTGTCGGAAGTTTTGTGGTAACAAAAACGAAACAGGTCATCAGAATACTGATCATAGTACTTAAGGAACTGGTCGCTGCTGGCTTTTTGATGTTCGGTGATCTTTTTCATAGGTTATGACGGAAACAGGCTGTATTTATTACTCACATGGAGTATAATATATTTCGTTAAGTATATCCTTTCTCATGAAAAAACACACTTATTCTAGTAAAAAAACTGTTCAAGTGAATAAAATAACTCCCAAATCCCCAAGAAACAATGGGATTTCACTGAAAACTACTGTTCCTGCTTTTGTTTTAATGTTAGCAGGTATTCTATTCCTTACATCAACAGATACAGGACAATTTTTGGCTCAAAAAGCAATAGATGCTATTGGTTATGCCCAAAATATGGCTAACCCATACTATAGATATGTACACATACCCGAAGGGCTTAGAAAAGAACAAATTGCTGAAGTCTACAGTGACGTATTAGCGTGGAATGATACTCAAAAACAAGCCTTTTTAGATACATACTCGACCACTGGTAGTGGAACCACTACAGCACCTAATGTTGATGGTTACTATTTTCCAGGTACATATATGTTGCCGGTTGACGCTACAGGTGATGACGTCAGTCAAATCATGCTTGATAAGTTCAATTCAACCGTAACATCAACAATTGATACAAAAATTAAAAACAATCTAAAATCAAAAATTAATCTTGATACTGCTGTAAAAATTGCATCTATCATCCAAAGAGAATCAAACGGTAAAAGTGATATGCGTTTAATCTCCGGAATTATATGGAACCGAATTTTTAAAGGCATGCCGCTTGGAATGGATGCAACACTTCAATATGCAAAAGGAGATGATCAGAATGGTTGGTGGCCACAAGTTTTATCTGCAGACAAAAATATAAACTCACCATACAATACCTACAAAAATGTTGGACTCCCCCCTGCCCCAATCTCAAACCCAGGAATGGCTGCAATAGAGGCTGCATATAATCCACTCGCGACAAATTGTTTGTATTATCTACATGACAACAATCATCAGATTCATTGTTCAGCCACATATGAGCAACATATGCAACTAATAAATACCTATCTTAAATAAAACATCTCCGTTTTTTGCCTATATAGAAATAAAAAATACCTGACAAAATTGTCAGGTATTTTTTATTTTGATTACTGTAGCCTTCAGCTCCCCATGAACAACTTAAAACATTTTCAATTTTGATGTTGATGTTGAAGAAGTTGCGGCAACTGAAGATGTCTTCGTTGTTGATGAGACGGCGCAAATAGCTGCTGGTAGAAGCATAATAGGTGCACTTGGTGCCGACTTAACATTGTCAGTATTAATGGCAGTGACTTCATAGTAGGAAGAACCAGTAGCTGGAGTAAGGACCGTCTGAGTTGTTGTAGCCCCGAAACCGTGCAAATACGCAGTGTAATTTATTCCATCAAATGACTGATCTATGTTGTACCATGTTGCACTAGGATCTTTTGGCCAACTTATATTTGCTGTAGATGTACTCACTTTAGCTGTAGTGCAAACAGTAGAAGTTACAGACAATTTTGTTGGAGTTGAAGGTATAGGAGCTGCTGTAATTTTAGACACGGCAGTAGAAGTTGTGCCTATCACTTCATAAACCTTAGTAGACTTAGACAAAGTTGAGCTTGAGATAATTGGAGTTGAAGTAGTAATTACAATTGGAGTAGTTGTAGAAGTAACAGGGGTTGAAGTTGAAACTACTGGGCTTTGCGTTCCATTTGTCTGAGCGGTCTTAGCAATCTTTTCAATAAGAGTATTCTGAGTTTGTTGTTTTTTTACTGTGTTAAAACATGCTGAAGATGGAAGAAGTAAAGCGGGAGAACTTAAATCCTCCTCGGTCTTACCCCATGGATTAAATTTAAAAGGACTGGCTCTTTGCACTCTAAAAGATTGGGAACCTGTTTTAGGGGAAGCAAACGTGAAAGAAGTTTTTGTTGAGTCAACTGTTTTGTAAGAAGTATACTTACCACCATTCACTGAACGAAAAATAATATAACCGGAAGGACTCACAACAGGTCCTCCTAAGACGGGACTCCAATTATCCGCAGGACTCCAACTAACTGTAGAATTAGCGCCACAAGAAAGTGGTGGTGTTACTGAAACATTTTTTATAACTGGTTTTGGTTGGATATTATAACGAGGACATCCAATTGAATTATTGCTTCCTGTATAACTTCCAGACAGACTGGCTGCAAAGGAATCAACAGAAGCAACAGGATCATTACTTGGAAAGATAGAAAGACTTGAACTATTATCAAAAGCTTTCTGGATAGCAAACCAGTACCACTGTGTGACCTTAGGTCTGTATGCAGGGTTTACTGTTAAATGTTGATATGGGTATCCGTCAGTCCCGATATTTAATTCACAACTAGTAAATGGTCCGCTTGCGTCATATGCATACTGAATCCTTGAATCGTCCACTTGAGCAGGTGTTGACGTTGTTACTGACGAGACCTTCTTGGTGGCTGTAACAAAAATATCACTTGGTCCAGCAAAAGAAGCGCTAGGAATTGAAATCAAAACAAATGCAGCTGTAAAAGTTAAACTTACTAATATTTTTTTCATTTTTTAAATTTAATCTTAATTATTTTTTAAAGTGTACTTGTGGCCATAGTTGAGGTACCAACACTAAATGGCATAGAAACAAGGTTTGAAGAATCAGAATGATCCGCTACGATAAATTTGTAGCTGCCTTTAGCAGTTTTAGTTGTTGTTTTCCAAATATAGTTATTTGTTGAGACGGTTTTGGATGAAACTGTTTTTCCAGTTGCATCTGAGACAACCTTCACACTATATGACTTTATAACACCTGTATTTTTCCAATTAAAGCTAGCTAATTGACCTGGGATAACAAAGGGTGAACTTGTAGCAAATGAAATTACTTGTTTTTTAATTTCAAATGGAGAACTTGTAGCAAAGTCATTCAAAGGGAAGAGCCTGTTAGTTACTTTTACTGAGTAATCCTTACTAGGAGCTAGATTGAGAGGTAGACTATAGTTTACCCCACCTGCAAGTCCATCTTTTACTATGGAACCCTCTTGTCCGTAAACGTTTGTATAAATTGTCTTAACTGCTTTTTCACTTTTTAGTAATTCAATTTTATAAGAAGATAGTGAATTTGACTTCCAACCAATACGAACACTATCACCTAGATAATATGCAGTATTATCAACAGAAACAGAACTTACAGGAGTAAATATATTAGTACTAAAATCTTTCTCAAAAGGAAGACTCAATCCCAATTTGGCACTATATGCATATGCAATAAATTTGTAGCTATGATTAACCGCAAGATTTCGTGAAAATGAAAGATTTTTAGTTCCATTTGAACAAATATCTCCACCATTACCCTTGTTTAAATTATAAGTACAGTCTGCTGCTCCTGCCGGTCTTACAGTAGTGTCAAGTAGATGAATATTATAACTTGTTGCACCCAATACAGGTTTTAAAGAAAACTGCATTTTTGGAGGATTAACATTTAAATAAACAACACTACTAGCAAACTCTGGAGTAGCCAGAGTGGATGTCGAAACTGTTGACGAAGCCGATGATTGAGCAAAAGAAAAACTTGGGGCGAGAAGAACAAATAGAACCATACACAAAAAAGAACCGACAGATATTTTTTTCATTTTTATAAAATAAGAAACTTGTAAAGTATTAACGTCATTAATTATAACACTGACAAATGGAATTATGAAATATCTAAAAGCGAGAGGATTCGGTCACAAGTCCTCGCCTGCTGGCTCGGCTCGCGACCCCACCTCTTTCGCCTTCGCTCAGTCCGGCTTTCTCATCCCTCGTCGTACCCACAAGTCAAAATAAAACCGGACCCAAAAGGGTCCGGTTTTATTTTGATGTGGACGCGAGAGGATTCGAACCCCCCACCCCCTCAGTGCAAATGAGGTGCTCTACCAAATGAGCTACGCGCCCGTCTATTAACTAAAAGTGCCCTAGCATTATAACCTAATTACCATATCGTGCAAGGGTTACAAGATGATGAATATAATCTGAGGTTTTTACACCACTTGCCTGCAGGGAGCTCACTAAAACAGATTCATCCGAGAGTGTTGGTACTGTATCAATTTCAAGTAAATATACTCCACGCTTTGGAGAAACAATAAAGTCAAAAGTTGCTGAATGTTTAAGGCCTAGAGCATCTTTTAATTTTACGACTGCGTCAATAATATTTTTTTTATAATCTTCTGATATGCGCGCTGGTGTATGGTGATTACTTTTACCCCTTGGATCCCTTACACTCCCTAATGCCTTCGATATTTCAACAGGAATTAAAGGATAAACATCCTGCCCTCTAAAACTATCAATAAAACCAGAAGTCACCTCCACACCTGATATATATTCTTCAATTAAAATAGATGAAGAATATTGAAAAGCTCTTTCCAGTGCAACTTCAAGCTCGATGAATGATTTTACAACCATAACACCATATGATGATCCGGAGGAAACTGGTTTAATAATGAGAGGTAAACTAAATTTATGAAAAATGTGAAGGGCTGTAGCTCCAATATCTTTAGCAGAATCAATATGAATAACAGTATGATATGGAGTTTTTATACCAAGTTCAGTAAATCTTTGTTTTGCCAGATGCTTTTGATGTGTAAGTGCAGAAGCAAGTGCCGATGATCCGGTAAAAGGAAGTCCTAGGGACTCAAGTATCGACTGAAGTTTTCCATCTTCACCGTACTGGCCATGAATGGCATTAAAAAAGACATCAACTTTTTTTGCAGCATCCGATGGCTGATGTGGAGCACCCCCAATATGCCATACACCATTTTTATCCACAAAAATATCTACAGTCTGATAAAGATTTTTATCAGCATTTTCTCTAATGGTACTACCAGTAATAAGCGATAGATCATATTCATCTGAAGGACCCCCGCGAAGTATTCCAAGACGTATCAATGACATATCAAAATTATATCAAAAAAATGATAATAAAAAAGGGGACCGCGAAACATCTATGAATGTTTCAAAGCGGCCCCCTTATTCTGTCTGTACATTATCGTCGCCCCAGACAGAAAAGTTTAGCAAGCAGAGTTAACGTGAGTATCAATCGTGTGACCGTTATGGGAGGTGTTCGACCTGCCATCTCTCGATGACGATCAACTTGGCGCTTCTAACGACAACTCAGTTCGGAAGCCACATTTATTTTGGATAATTTTCTTCTGGTCATCCTATAAAAAGGATAACTTTAAGAACAATATGTTTAGTCCACCGTCGCCACCAAAACATGTGACTGTATGTTAATACTCTGCTTGCTACGAGAATCAATGATCGAATTTACACGTAATATAGCACAAAGTAAGATTTTGTCAACGGACGCATAATCCTTCAGTGGACTGAGAGCATCTTAAACATATCTCCTACTCTAAAAAAGCCTTGTTTCTAGACCTTTTATGACGTTGCAATGAAAATCTGTGAGCTTCAGCATTTATGGATATTATATTTTTTGCATACTTCTGAACAACAGCTGGATTTCCAATGAAATGATCTGCCTTATGGCTTTCATTTTTCACAACAGCTACGAGCTGCACACTCTCCCACCCTATCGTTTCATCGAGTATTTTTCTTGCGGCATTATATTGAGCATTACTAC
>CAINVO010000002.1 GCA_903854195.1 uncultured bacterium
AGGCAGGTAAATTTGTTGACAGTTGGAAAAACAAAGAAACACTTCCCGTTGAACAAATGGAAGAAAAACTAAAGGAAATTGAAACGTATTACGAACGTATCGAAGCAAAACGGATCAAAGACCTTGAAGAAGAAAGAACGGAGCTTTTACGCCCTTATGTTGAATTTATTCCTTCCGGACTTGGTATGTTTGAACAGGAATCATTCGACAGGTATTTAGCCGGTGAAAAAATAGCTTTTGCAGCCAAAGTAAAGGAAAATGAAAGAATTGAAAATGAGCGCTTGGAAAAAGAAAAAACAGAAAAAGAAGAAACTGAACGATTAAGAAAAGAAAACGAACAGTTAAAATCTGATATGTCAAATATGATTACAAAAACATACATTATTCCCCCTGTTCCAAAGGGATCAACGGATAATAAAACTATTCTTTTGACACTTGAAAATTTAACTCTTACTTTTCCTATTGATACTGAAATTACGAAAGAAATACTTTCCAAATTCACCGGTTTTAAAAATTGGGCTACTAACTTAATAATCGCAAAACATGAATCTATTTGAAAAAATCCAATTAGTATCTAACGAGGTTAGAACAGTTGAAAAGGACATGAACGTTGCTAATCAGTACAAAGCTGTTAGCGACCTTGCTGTAACTCTTGCCGTAAAAGATGCTGAACTGAAACACAAACTTATCTCTATACCTGTAAAGGTTGAATTAATTCATTCAGAGGCTTACCGGAACATTGATACAATAGTTTATGAAATGCATAAAGCTGATGGTACTATTCAGACAAATACCACTAATACAGTAAAAACAACGTATATTGATACTGTTAAAATGACTGTAAAAATCATTGACCTTGAAAAACCGACTGATTTTATTGAAATTGAAAGTTTCGGACGTGGTCTTGATACAGGAGATAAAGGATTTGGTAAGGCTTCAACCTATGCACGAAAATACGCCCTTCTAAATGCGTATAAGATAGCAACAGGTGAAGACCCTGATAAAGACCCATCTCCAACAGAAAAAAACATAGCACCCGCAACAACACAAATAGCACCTAAACAAAAAACAGTTACACCCGCACCTCAACAATCACAGACAGCACCACAGGAATCATATACCGAAATTTCTGCGTGTAAAACACTTGATGAACTACTTAAGGTTTCATTAAAGTATAAATTCTTTGCAACAGATTTAAAATTTGTTGAGGCGGGAAATAAAAAGAAAACAGAATTAACACCTAAAAAACAATAAAATGGAATTATCAGGTAAAATTATTGCAGTATTACCCATTGCAACCGGGCAAGGTAAAAATGGAGTATGGAGAAATCAGGATTCAGTTTTGGAAACTGCCGACCAATACCCTAAGAAAGTATGTTTTAATCTTTGGGGAGATAACATTGATAAGTTTCCTATATCGATAGGGGACGAGGTAACCATCAATTTTGATGTTGAAAGCCGGGAATATAACGGTCGTTGGTTTACAACAGTAAAGGCTTGGAAGGTGGAAACGAAACAAAGACAAACAACTACC
>CAINVO010000003.1 GCA_903854195.1 uncultured bacterium
ACTCTAACCACCCCATCTCTCCCCGGCACCTACTACCTAACAACTCCATCTTCTCCAATACCCCTAGGTATTGAAGTAACAGCACAAGTAGCAATCCAAACACCAACTACTCCAGTTAAGAAGAGTGGGGGAATCTGGAGCTTCATCACCAACCTGTTTCATTAACAGGCTAGTGGTAATTTGTTACAATATTATTAACCAATCAAAACATTAACAACATGATCAATATCCAATCAGGAATCCTAGACAAGACACGCATGGTATCAAACATACTGATGCTCATCCTTGTAGCAGGAAACATATACTTCAGTATTCAATACATCCAATACACAAACGACATCCGTGCACAGGAAGAACAAGCTGCAGCAGACAACGTAAAGTTTGCCTCACGTCTCCAATCTGCAAGATTCCTTCGTGAATTCATTGATATCGTACTTAACACTAAAGGTACTATCTCCTATGATGATCGTGTAAAGCTAGAGAGTGATATCAGACAGATACAAGATCCAGACCTTACCTCACAGTGGAACAAGTTTGTTGCAAGTAAAGACAGCAAGACTGCACAGGATGGAGCTGTTAAACTCATGTCCTTGCTTAGTGCGAAGATGATTTAGGGAATGGTTTTTAATAAGTGTTTTCCTGATTTAGAATCAAACCAAAGGAAACATTTTTCTATCAACTAACACCAAAATATTTTCTTAATATTGATTTTTTTAATATTTATGCTATAATATTAGCTAGACTTTTTTGTCTAAAAAAACCAATTTCAAAAACAACACAAATGAAGGAAGAAAAAATGGAAAAAACAAAAGAAAAGGGCACATTGAAAACCATGAAAAGGTTCTTCATTACCACATGGAGATCGCTAAAAGAGGCATATAATATTGCCCCTTTTAGCACTGTCTCTATCGCCGTCATGACAACCGCAGTGTCTCTGGTACCTTTGCTTCAAGCAAATATCATGGGGCAGCTCATCAACAAACTCATAGAGATTATCAAAAATCATTCACCCATAAGTTGGGCAATGTTTTTTGTTCTCTCATACGCTGGAGTCTGGGCTCTTTCGCTCATCCTTTCAGCTGTAAGATTGTATGTTGATAAAAAATTCACTACGGAGCTCGAGCATGGTCTTGAAATAAAAGTGATGCGAAAACGGGCAGAAATTGATCTTGGGCATTACGAAAACCCTGAGTTCCAAAATCTACTCGAACGAGCATTCAATCGTAGCATTTGGCCAATGTTTGAACTTGCAGAAATGCAGTTTAGTAATATTGCTAATATTGTAACGATCCTTTTGTCTTCAACCTTTACAATCGCTTTTAGTCCGGAAGTTTACATTGTTATTCTTCTTACGTCTCTACCTAGATTTTTTGTTGAGCTCCAATATGGAAATCACACATGGACTATCTGGATGGAGAATAGCGAAAGACAAAGGAAGTACAACCACTTACGTCACCATTTTACTGGCAAAGTAGGTGTGGTTCAAACAAAACTACTTCAGGCAAGTGAGTACATGCTTGATATTATTACTAAGATTCAAACGTCATTTAGAAATGACCAACTAAAGGTTGATCGACGACGCCTTATCTACACAATTGTTGCAGGACTTATTGCAGCATGTGGATATTTCTTTGGTCTATACATAATTATCAAAGACGTATACTACGGCAGCATTGCTCTTGGAACAATGACATTCTTGATTAGTGCGCTTGGGCAAATGGTTGGAGCAGTATCTAGTCTTTTACAGGATATTGCAAAGCAGAATGAGAAATTCTTATTTGCTGAGGAAATGTTCCAGGTGTTAGACACCAGACCATTTATCAAGAGAGCTGAGAACCCAATAAAACTTGATTTATCAACTGCACCTAAAATTGAATTTCAAGATGTTTGGTTTAGATATGGCGGTAAAAGCGAAATGGATGGTGATAGAGAATATACACTAAAGGGTATTAATCTTGTCATTGAGGCCGGAGAAATTGTAGCTCTTGTTGGTGATAATGGAGCAGGAAAAACAACCCTTATAAAACTTCTTTCACGAATATATGACCCTACAAAGGGAAGGATATTGGTGAGTGGAGTTGATTTGCGGGATGTGGACCTTGATGAATGGTCATCATACCTATCAGTCTTTCTACAAGATTGGGTGGGGTATGACTTCACGACGAGAGAGTCAATTGCAATGGGTAGAAGCTCCGATGATATTTCTCAGGAGAAAGCTGAAAGGGCTGCCGACCTATCAGAGGCAAAGGGCTTTATCGAAACATGGTCAAAGGGTTTTGATACTCAGCTTGGTAGGGAATTTGGAGGTGAAGAACCATCAAAGGGTCAGAACCAAAAAATTGCTCTCGCTCGAGCACTGTATCGTGAAGGGTTCGTACTTATGCTTGATGAGCCAACCGCCTCGGTAGACGGCACGTCTGAATCACGAATCTTTGAACGTATTAGCGAACTTGCAGGTAGCAGAACTCTTATACTGATCACTCACCGTTTCAATACTGTGCGTGGTGTAGACAAGATTGTTGTCTTGAGCGATGGTGTAGTTTCCGAAGTAGGGAACCACAATGAGCTTATTGCAAGAAAAGCTCTTTACTCAAGACTCTTCAACGAGCAAGCCAAGGGATACGCACTCTCATCTGATGAGGAATCGGCTGGGGTGAAATCACGAGAGGAAGAAGAGGTGGGTTACTAACCTGCATTTCCTTAAAAAACTAAAATAGCCGCCGACACCAGGTGTCGGCGGCTATTATTTTTATATTACGTTACAAATACTCACATATTTAAATTATGCAATATTTTTGCTACAATAGCCTACATATGCAACCAACAACAACCCGCACATACATTAAAGACGCAAAGGCTCATTTAGGCCAAGAAATAAGCATTTCTGGATGGGTTTCGATACGTCGAGACCAAGGAAAACTTATTTTTATGGACTTTCGTGACCGTACCGGATACATTCAGGGAGTTATTTTACCAAATGCCACAGAAGCTCATGAGGTAGGCTCAAAAGTCCGATCAGAATGGGTTGTAAAGGTCACAGGCAAAGTGAATGCTCGACCTGAAAGAAACATCCAGCCAGACAAACAAAATGGAGATATTGAGCTTGAGATTTTATCTATCACAGTTTTGAATGAATCAGAAACTCCTGTTTTTGATATCAGTCAAGGAATAGACACAAGAAATGTTGGAGAGGATGTACGACTTGAACATCGCTACCTAGATTTACGTAGTGATCGTTTGCAAAAAAATATTCGCATGCGCCACAAGGTAACAAAACTAATTAGAGACCTCTTGGATGAACAAGAATTTATTGAAATTGAGACTCCTATACTTACAAAATCTACCCCTGAAGGAGCACGTGACTATATTGTACCTTCACGTTTAGATCGTGGTCTTTTTTATGCATTACCTCAATCTCCACAACAATACAAACAACTTCTTATGACATCTGGCGCCGAAAGATATTTTCAAGTTGCACGATGTATGCGAGATGAAGACACTCGAGGAGATCGCCAGCCAGAATTTACTCAAATAGACATGGAGATGAGTTTTGTTGAACAAAATGACATCATGGCTCTAAATGAAAAACTTCTAATCGAAATCGTCACAAAACTTTACCCCGAAAAACGTATTCAAGAAATTCCATTCCCACGCATTACTTACAAAGATGCCATTGAAAAATACAGCAGCGACAGACCAGACGTTCGTGAAAACAAAGAAGATCCAAATCTTCTAGCTTTTTGTTGGGTGATAGATTTTCCATTTTTTGAAAAAACAGACAAGGGTGAAAATGGCAGTACTTGGACATTTACCCATAATCCATTTTCAGGCGCAAAAGCTGAACATGAAGAATGGCTGATGAATGCGGGTAAAGATGCAGAATCAGATAAAAAAATTGGAGATATTCTTACAAGCCAATATGACATAACACTAAATGGTTATGAAATAGGAGGTGGAAGTATACGTAATCACAACCCAGAAAAACTCCTCAAAGTTTTTGAAATTATGGGTTACACAAGAGAATCAGTAGAGCAAAATTTTGGTCATATGCTTAAGGCTTTTAGACTAGGAACTCCTCCACATGGTGGTATTGCTTGGGGTTTTGACCGTCTAATGATGCTTCTTCAAAACGAACCGAACATCCGAGAAGTCATAGCTTTTCCAAAAACAGGCGAAGGTAGAGATCTCATGATGAATAGTCCCGCAGAAGTTTCAGGTGAACAACTTCGTGAGCTTGGTATACAGGTAAAGAAGTTGGAAAAATAGAAACATAAAAATGTCTGAAAATTTATTTCAAATAAAAACAGAAATATTCGAAGGGCCACTTGATTTACTCTTATCACTTGTTGAAAAAAGAAAATTATTTATCAACGATATTTCATTGGCGAGGGTAACTGATGACTATATTAGTTATGTAAACAACATCGAAGGATATTCGATTCCTGATCGTGCCAACTTTATCGTAGTTGCATCTACACTTCTTCTTATAAAATCACGTTCTTTACTACCAACACTTACTCTTACAGATGAAGAACAGGGGAGTATTGAAGACCTTCAAGCAAGATTAAAAGAGTATCAAAAAATCAAAGACCTATCGAGACACGTCAAAGACCTTTTTGGAATAAATCCGATTTATCAACGGGACGGAAAACTAGCAATAGAGGCAGTTTTTTCACCGTCAGCGGAGCTTTCACCAAAGGAAACTGGGTTGGAAAATCTATTAAACTCACTAAAATTTGTAATCCAAAGCTTACCTAAAAAAGAAATTATCCCAAAAGCTGTAATTAGGAAAGTTGTGTCACTAGAAGAAATGATGGATAACCTTTCAAAACGCATCACTTCAAGCCTAAAAATGAGCTTCCGTGATTTTGCAAAAGTAGGCAAGGAGGAGAAAGTAAATATAATAGTAAGTTTCCTTGCCCTGCTTGAATTAGTAAAGCAGGGAATGATAAAGGTTACGCAAAGTGCAATGTTTGATGAAATAGAAATTGAAAGCAATGAGATAGGAACACCACGATACTAATGATAAAATAAAACGTAATACGATTTAGGGCACTAAACAATCTCAAAATAAAGTAAATAGAAATAAAATGAAAATAGATCAAACAATAGAAGCAATACTTTTTTGGAAAGGGGAGCCAATAAGCAAAAAGAAACTTGCTGGTATTTTGAAGTGTGATGAAAGTTCACTTGATGCAGGGTTGTCAGCCCTCGAATCAAGACTAAACGATCCTCAAAACCCTAGTGGATTAACTCTGGTGTGCAAAGAAGACGATGTGACTCTTGGTACAAAGCCAGAGGCATCCGAGCTCATCAAGGAACTGACCAAAGAAGAACTAACCAAAGACCTTGGGAAAGCAAGCTTAGAAACATTATCTATTGTTCTTTACAAAGGGCCAATTGCTCGTCGTCAGATTGATTACATAAGAGGTGTTAACTCAAATTTTATTCTAAGAAATTTAATGGTGCGTGGACTTGTTGAAAAAATACCCACACCAAATGATCAGCGAAGTTTTCTTTATAAACCAACAATAGACTTATTAACCCTACTTGGGATTTCAAAAATAGATGATCTACCTGAATACTCCTCAATGGCAAATGAAATATCCGAAGTAATCGAAGCTCAGGAAGAACAAAACAACGAATAACAAGATGTCTTACCGAACTCGAACGATAATCAACTTCATAATCCTCATAATAGTTTCATCAGCTATCTGTGCCTTTACGGTGTCTGCCATACAACAGATCAACCCCCCATTTCCAGAAATAAAACCAATATTTATAGCACACGGTATACAAGCCAAAGCATTGTATGTTTATTCTCCGTCTACGGGAGAAGTTATTTATCAAAAAAATTCATCAACTATTTTACCATTAGCATCATTAACTAAAATAATGACAGCCCTTGTGGCAGAACAAATTAGAAACGAGCCAGTAAGCCCTGAAGTTGCTAATGCATTTAAAATGGGAAATCCAGAGACAGTTCCTATTTCAGAAAAAGCGTTAAAACTAGACGGGGATCAAGGTCTCAAAAATGGTGAGGTGTGGTCTATTGATGAGCTTATAAAACTTATGCTTTTGTCATCTTCAAATGACGCAGCTGCAGCTATTAGACAACATCTAAATGATTATCTTTTTGTAAATGAAATGAACGATCTTGCAAAGCGCTTAAATTTAAACACATTATCATTTACAAATGAAACGGGTTTAGACAACAGCACTGAAACTATTCCAGGAGATACTGGCACAGCAAAAGATATGGCAAAACTTTTCAACTATTTTGTCACTAAATACCCTGACATTGCAGCAGCTACGCGACTACAAAGTTCTCAATTTATTTCTTTATCAGGATTTTCACACGTGGAGGATAACACCGACAAAGCCATCCCAAGAATACCGACGATTATGGCTTCAAAAACTGGATTTACCGATCTAGCTGGTGGAAATCTAGTTTTTGAATTCAAAAGTGAAACCAAGATAAACAGAACTCCTAAAGATATAATAGTAGTAATTCTTGGATCAACAAAAGAGGGGAGATTTTCTGACGCTATCACACTTAAAAACTCCGTAAACAACTACCTCGATAATTAATTTTTTGTTATAATACGGCCATGATTACAGATGTTATTAAAATCTTTACCCCAGCAGTTTTATCATTTTTTATTGGCATAGGCATTACACCATTCTGTAGTGCCATTTTTTATAAGAAGAAATTATGGAAACAAAGTTCACGTAGTAAACAAAACGTTGACGCAATGTCTACAGACTTTCAGAAAATTCACAACGAAAAAGGTGAGCTCAATACACCGAGAGTTGGTGGTGTGATTATTTGGCTATCAGTTCTACTTACAAGTATATTTTTTGTACTATTAGATCTTTTTGCGGCTAATGATTTTTCTGAAAAAATGAATTTTATTAGTAAAAATCAAACACTACTTCCACTTTTTGCATTAATATTTGCTTCACTTATTGGACTTCTTGATGACCTACTGCAAATATACAGCAGCAGCAAACTGGCAGTTTGCGATGGTATTTCTAGAAAATACCGAATACTTGTTGTTGTATTAATCGGCGCAGTAGGAGCATGGTGGTTCTATTCAAAGCTTGGAGTGCTTTCTGTTCACATACCATTTGATGGTGACTTATATTTAGGATTGTTTTTTATCCCGTTCTTTATCCTTGTAATGCTCGGTGTCTTTTCTGGATCAGTAATTGACGGAATAGATGGTTTGGCTGCTGGAGTAATGATACCTTCATTCGTTAGTTATATGATCATTGCTTTCGCACAAAATCAAATAGACCTTGCGGCGTTTTGCGGAGTAATTGCTGGCGGATTATTGGCTTTTCTTTGGTTTAATGTACCGCCTGCACGATTTTATATGGGAGAAACAGGTATGCTTGGACTTACAGTTACTCTATCAATAATTGCATTCCTAACTAGAGAGGTTCTACTTTTGCCGCTTATCGCTTTTCCTCTTTTTGCAACATCTCTTTCTTCTAGTATTCAAATGTTCTCAAAAAAATATTTTAAGAAAAAAGTTTTTCGCATTGCGCCGATTCATCACCACTTTGAGGCAATAGGTTGGCCATCATACAAAGTTACAATGAGATTTTGGATTATAGCAGTTGTATTTTGTATGATTGGTACAGTTGTAGCCCTAATTGGATAATTAAAGAATAATAATGGGAATATCAAACAAGAAAAAAGTAGACAAGCCGTTTCTCATATCATTGATTATTTTAGTTGTAGCTGGCTTTTTTATTTTCAGTTCAGCATCATTAGGACTTCTTAGTTCAAGCAGCTCCACATTTAACTCTGTAACATTCAATCAGATTGTATTCGGACTGATACTTGGCGGAATATCATGCGTTATTGCATCATATATACCTTTTCAATTCTGGAAAAAGAATTCATTTTGGATTTTTCTTTTTTCATGTTTTACAATGATACTTGTTTTTATTCCTGGACTAGAGTTTTATCATGGTGGGGCACATAGATGGTTTCATATTGGATCATTCAATGTCCAACCTGCGGAATTTTACAAAATTGGAGTCGTATTTTATCTTGCAGCATGGTTCACATCAGTAAAAGATAAAGCCTCAACATTTAAATACGGCACATTACCTTTTATAATTATTACTGTCATATCAGCTGGGCTATTATTAGCTCAGCCAGATACCGATACATTCTTTGTTGTTTCTTTGGCTGGACTTGGCATATTCCTAACAGCTGGTGGCAAGTGGAGAGACATTTTCAGTTTGATACTTGTTGGCATTGTTTGTTTAGTTGTGCTGGCATTTGCAAGACCATATGTCATGCAACGTATAAAAACATTCATGGATCCAGCTAGTGACCCCCTCGGTAGTGGGTATCAAGTCCAGCAATCCTTAATTGCCATTGGGTCAGGTGGAATGGTAGGTAGAGGTTTTGGGCAGAGTATACAAAAGTTTAGTTTCTTACCGGAACCAATCGGCGACTCTATTTTTGCAGTAGCAGCCGAGGAATTCGGTTTTATAGGCTCAGTTGCAATCATACTACTCTATCTATTCTTCACATTTAGAGGGTTCAAAATAGCAGGCAAGGTGCAAGATTCATTTGGTAGACTAGTGACCGTCGGAATTGTTATACTCATAATATCGCAATCATTAATAAACATGGCGGCAATGCTTGCGATTATGCCACTTTCCGGAACACCACTCATCTTCATAAGCCACGGAGGGACCGCTATGCTTTTTGCTCTTTTTTCCGTTGGGATAGTTTTAAATATTTCACGCTTTCAATCACAGTCACAGTCGCAAAAATAAAATAATAAATTTACAAAATAAGTCATGAAAATTCTATTTACAGGAGGAGGTACTGGGGGACACTTTTATCCAATCATTGCAATATCAGAAGAGATAAGAGAAATCACCAAGGAACAAAAACTGCTCGCTCCAAAGCTCTACTATATGGCCCCAACACCTTACAATCCTCGTGAGCTTTTTGATCATGAAATAACTTTTATCAGAACACCAGCTGGAAAAATGCGTAAATATTTTTCAATACGCAATTTCTTTGATTTATTTAAAACAGGTTTTGGAATAATTGGCGCAGTCGTAAATATATTTTTTATTTTTCCGGATGTTATTTTTGGAAAAGGGGGATATGTTAGTTTTCCCGCATTAGTTGCAGCAAAATTATTTGGTATACCAGTAATCATTCACGAATCTGACAGTGTTCCAGGAAGAGTCAACTTATGGGCAGGAAAATTTGCAGTAAGAGTGGCTTTATCATACAAAGAAGCTGGAAAATACTTTAAAGAAGATAAAATTGCTGTTACAGGCAATCCAGTTAGAAAGGATATTACAAACCCAGTAAGCAGTGGGGCATATGAGTATCTTGAACTTGAAAAAGATATACCCGTAATTTTGATTCTCGGAGGGTCACAAGGAGCTGTACTTATCAACGAAGCAATTATCGACACACTACCTCGACTTGTAGAAAAATATCAAATCATTCACCAAACTGGCAAGAACAATATTAATGAAGTTAAGAATACTGCCGATGTTGTATTAGCTGGTAGTGATTTCAAAAATAGATACAAGCCATTTGATTATTTAAACTCACTGGCTCTTAGAATGTCTGCCGGAGTTGCTCAAATTGTAATATCACGAGGAGGATCAACTATTTTTGAAATTGCAGAATGGGGTCTACCAAGTATTTTAATTCCTATCACAAACTCAAACGGCGACCATCAAAGACAAAATTCATATAACTATGCGCGTTTTGGTGCAGCTGAAGTTATCGAAGAATCCAACCTTAGCCCAGAAATTATTTTTTCTGAAATAGAAAGAATCTTGGGAAACAAGGCACTTAATGATAAAATGCGGGCGGCTGCAAAAGGCTTTTCTCATCCAAAGGCAGCAAGAACAATTGCTCAGGAAATTATAAACATAGCCCTAAAACACGAATAGACTGAAAAATATGTCAAAAATAATCACTCGTTTTCCACCGAGCCCAACTGGATATCTTCACATTGGCCGCGCCAGAACTGCGCTTTTTAACTATTTATTTACCCAGAACAAAAAAGGTGAGATGGTCTTTCGTATAGAAGACACTGACAAGGAGCGTTCTAAAAAAGAGTTTGAAGATATTATTATTGAAACACTTTCATGGCTCGGTATTCATTATGATAGTGGACCTTTCAGACAATCTGAAAGAACTGACACGTACAAAACATATCTCCATAAGATGATAGAAAGTGGACATGCTTATATTTCTAAAGAAACAGAAGGTGCAAATCCAGAAGTTGTGCGTTTTAAAAATCCTAATAAAAAAATCCAATTTACTGATCTTATTCGTGGAGAAATTATTTTTGACACAACTGACCTAGGTGATTTTATTATTGCAAGAAGTATAAATGATCCTCTATACCATCTCGCTGTAGTTGTAGATGATTTTGAGATGGGAATTACTCACATTTTGAGAGGTGAAGATGGTATTTCAAATACGCCAAGGCAAATTCTTATTCAAGAGGCAATAGGGGCACCAAGACCTGTTTATGCTCACATTCCACTCATTCTTGCTCCAGATAAATCAAAGCTTTCTGGTCGTCACGGAGCCGTTTCTACAACAGAATATAGAGATAAAGGGTATCTCCCAGAGGCCATTGTAAACTACCTAGCCCTACTTGGATGGAACCCAGGCACAGACCAAGAAATATTTACTATGCAGGAACTGATAGAACAATTTGATATTACAAAAGTTCAAAAAAGTGGAGCTATGTTTAATCTAATTAAATTAAATTGGGTAAACAAAGAGCATCTAAAGAAAATGTCCGAGGGTGATTTTAGGGCTGGCGTTGAATCAAGATTACCAGAAGAAATGAAGACTCGAGAAAAATTTTCTGAAATTTTTTCCAAACTCATTCCGATAATTAAGGAGAGAATATCATTTTTTGGTGAGGTAGACGATATGGTTCAGACAGGTGAACTTGATTATTATTTTTCAGCTCCTGTTTTTTCAACAGATGAGTCAAAAGCATCTATATCACCTCCAGAAAAAATGAGAAAAGACAAGATCGTAACAAACGAAAGTACCGCAAAAATATTAGAGCAAATTGTGTCCACTATTTCCAGTATGCCTGATCTGGATTTTTCTCAAGAAAAAATAAAAGAAGCCTTATGGCCTTTTGCAGAGGAACAGGGTAGGGGGATTGTCCTTTGGCCTATGCGTTATTCTCTATCTGGTAAGGAAAAATCGCCTGATCCCTTTACCCTAGCCTCAATACTTGGAAAGATTGAGACAATCTCTCGTCTAAAAAATGCAATTGAAGCCATTTTATAATAGAATAGGTAGTAATGCGTAAAAAATTTTACACTTGCACGTTTGTTCTTTTGATTCTCTTAATTTGTAGCATTCTAAAGCAGCAAAACAATGTTGCACATGCAGACACAACAGCTACGGCTGGCACAGTTGTGGTAGCCACAACAAACACTACTCAAACAACCACTAGCAGTACCGACGCCGCAAACGAGGCTGCACTTAAGCAACAGATTGACGACAGAAACCAAAACATTGCCCAACTTCAACAGGAAATTGCCACATATACTGCGCTAGCTGACAAGACAAGTGCAGAAGCAAACACACTTCAGAAAAGTATTAAATCTCTAGAAGTGACGAGAAAAAAACTTGATTTAAGCATTGATCTTGCTAAAAAAAAGATTGCCGCAACAACCCAGGATATTAAGACTCTAGGTAATGATATTTCTAGTAAGCAGTCAAATATACTAGACAACCAAAAAGCACTTGGGCAGCTAATAAATTCTATGGCTCAGAATGAGCAAATTAGTATTGTGGGTACTGTACTAAGTAAAGGATCATTATCTGATGCCCTACAAGTTATTGATCAAATTTCTACTGTCACATCATCACTTAAAAAAAGTACGGATGATTTATCCCAAGCAAAATTTAGTCTTGAAACAGCGAAAACTCAGAACGAAGTGAAGAAAAATGACTTGGTAAAACTAAGTGGATCACTGCTAGATCAACAAAAATTAGTTAATATTACCCAGCAGCAAAAGAATCAGCTTCTTACAGATACAAAAAGTAAGGAGTCAAATTATCAAAAAATAGTTGCAGATAAAGTTGCAAAAGAAGCCGCACTTGAAAAGGATGTATATGATTTTGAAGCAAAATTAAAATATAAAATTGATCCAAACACTTTGCCGTCAGCTGGATCAGCACCATTTTCTTGGCCCACAGACAACGTTAAAATCAATCAATTTTTTGGTAAGACAGTTGGAGCAAGTCGGCTATATGCATCGGGCTCACATAATGGTGTAGATTTTAAAGCTAGTCTTGGTACGCCAGTACACGCTGTCCTTTCTGGAGTAGTATTAGGAACTGGAGACACTGACCTCACTTGTCCTCGCGCATCGTTCGGACGATGGATTTTAATAAAAAATGATGATGGACTAGCCGAAATATTTGGCCACCTATCTCTTATAAAAGTAACAAGTGGTCAAAGGGTATCAACCGGTGATATAATCGCATACAGTGGCAATACTGGATATTCTACGGGGCCACACCTGCATATTAGTGTTTATGCAGCAAACTCAGTCAACATACAAACTAGACCAAGTGCAGCTTGTTCTGGCAAAACATACACGATGCCAATTGCACCTGTAAACGGATATTTAGATCCTATGCTATATTTCCCATCATACAACGGGTAAAGAGATTCAAATACTGGACCATACAGCCGACCTCATACAAACAAAGAAGTCATAAATTATAAATTTTAATTTAAAAAATAAATGTGCGGAATTGCAGGATTTATAACAAATAAAAAAACACCCGAAAGCGAAATTTTGCTTAAGTCTATGGTTGATATAATCAAACATAGAGGACCAGATGATGATGGACTTTTTCATGATGACAATGTCGCTCTTGGAATGAGAAGACTTTCTATTATTGATATTGGTGGGGGAATGCAACCAATATCAAACGAGGATGGCAGCAAAATTATTTTCTTTAATGGAGAAATATACAATTATCAAACTCTCCGATTAGAACTAAAACAACTAGGGCATATTTTTAAAACTGACGGAGACACCGAGGTTATCCTACATGGATACGAAGAATACGGTCCAGAAATTGCATCAAAACTTAGGGGTATGTTTGCATTTAGTATTTACGATAAAGTTACAGAGACACTTTTTATTGCAAGAGATTATTTTGGTATAAAGCCTTTATATTACCGAGTTCAAACTGACACTGACACAAACACTATAAATGATAGTATATCATCTAGAAAATTTGTAAGTTTCGGTTCTGAAATTAAAAGCTTGCTTTGCGACAAAACATACACACGCAAAGTAAACACTAACGCTGTATACAACTATCTATCATTTCAATACAACCCGCTTGAGGAAACAATGTTTAAAGATATTTTTTCCTTGCCACCTGCAAACCATATAACTATAGATTTAAAAACTGGGAATTTTACAAAAAAAGAATACTGGGATTACAAATTTAATTCTGAAAAAATTCCTACAGAATCCACAGAAAGTGATCTAGAAAAAATTGAAGAGGATTTTAAAAAAGTTATTCTTGAAAAAATGCGAGACAGTGTAAAAGCTCATATGATAAGTGATGTACCGGTCGGTGCGTTTTTAAGTGGAGGAATAGACAGTGCTGTGATAGTCACCCTCATGGATGAAATTGGAAAAACCAATGGATACAAAGACGGGAAAGTAAAAACATTTACTATTGGATTCAACGAGGTTAGTGAACACAGTGAAGCAAGTGTAATCGCAAAAAAACTTGGCACAGACCACCACGAAATCACAGTTGCTTTTGATGAATATTTTAATGAACTACCCAAAATTGCTTGGCACTTTGATGAGCCGGTAGCTGACCCATCCGCCGTCGCACTATACTTTTTGGCGAAGGAAGCACGCAAGCATGTCACTGTAGTCCTTTCAGGAGAAGGCTCTGATGAACTTTTTGGTGGATATAATATTTATCGAGAACCATTTGACCTTGCACCAATTGCAAGTCTTCCAACTTGGATTAAATCATCATTTATAAAACCACTCATAAATCTTCCATTTGATTTTTATGGCAAAAATTATTTAAAGCGCACACTTAAAACTCTTCAAGAAAGATATATTGGAAATGCTTATATTTTTAAAGCAGATGAGGTAGGGGAGATATGGAAAAACAATCCTACTGACACAATAAAGAGATTGTCCCTCTCACCTCTTTATGAAAAAGTTTCAGGCCAGACTGATTCTGCAAAAATGCAGTATATCGATCTTCATACTTGGTTACCTGGAGACATCCTCGCTAAGGCTGATAAAATGACCATGGCAAATTCACTTGAAGCCCGTGTACCATTTCTTGATATAGAAATTGCAAAACTTTCAGAAACAATTCCAGAATTTCTAAAATATAAAAATGGCAACACAAAATATATTCTTCGTCAGGCCATGAAGGATATTCTACCTAGTGAAACATCTGAAAGAAAAAAACTTGGCTTTCCAACACCCATAAAGCACTGGTTGAAAAATACACCTGATGCAGATAAAATTAAAAAAATTATTTTAGAGAATTCTTTTATTAGAGAAACATTTAACTTGCCTATTATTGAAAAATTATTTCAAGACCATCAATCAGGCAAAAAAGATACCAGTCGAAAAATTTATGTTATCCTCATGTTGGCTCTTTGGCATAATGCTTACTTTCAGATCTAATGTTAAAATATTAACATATGAAAAATAAAACGACGTCACAGGATGGCTTTATAAGCATTATTGGAATCATCCTGGGCATAGTTGCCTTACTTATTCTCTTGCATTTTCTTAATATCAACCTTACCGACGTTTTATCATCAAACTTAGCTAAACAGATATTTGGCTATATATGGTACCTAATGAAAATAGTTTGGAATGATGTTTTGCTTATAATAGCGTTTGTTAAGAGCATGGTTGCAAGTCTAAATTAATAGACAAAACATTTATGCAGGTGTAGAAAAGGTGATAGGTATAAAATCACTACCAAAAAGGCCGCTCAACAGATGCGGCCTTTTTTGTTTATTTGATATAGGGAAGGGTTTAAATAGATTATAGTGTCGCAAAAGATATATAGATGGATTTTGTAAAGAGGGTTAAAACAGCATTAAGGCTGGCCGTGAAAACGTGTCAGCTTTTTTGCTTGGGGAAACATGCAGACGGTGCCAGAGACCATTATTAGCGTCTCGTTGGGTTCATCGGTCTGCATGTTTCCCTGCACAAATCAGGGATGGTCGATTTTATTAACCAATCACTTTTCTATGCCAGAAAAACATGAAATGGAATATGTGCCGGTGGAATGTGAAGCTCGGGCAAATCGTTCTCGTGGCCTCCGAATCATTTTGGAACAACTGCTCCTGCGGCTTCTTCGTAATTCGTGCATATGTCCTTTCTGTTTGCGGGTACTGGAAACTGAGGCACAAGAAAAGGTGATCGAGTTTTTATTTGTTCGTAACCGGTCGGTGCTCGTCGCGACGGTTCATGCTGGGGGATGTATCTACGTGATCTCTCCTGGGTCAACCAAAGCGAAGTGTGCCTTCCTGGTGGCAAGCACAACAAAATTGGCAAAGCAACGGATCGTTAATACCAAATTTTGGGATGACTCATATATCACGAGGCTAACCCCGACTGAGAAACTCCTTTTCCTATATCTCATTACCAACCCGCTTACAAATATTTCTGGTGTCTATGAGCTACCCCTAAAACGGGTAGCTTTTGACACTGGCTTTTCTTCGGCCACCGCGCCTTCTGGCGAAGCAATCGTAGGCCTCGTAGATGGTCTCCTGCCGGTAAAGCGGGAGGTGATCGCAGTACTTTGCCACCACGATTTGGGCGACTAGGCCGGGAGCGGCAATGCCGCGCTCCAAGATCGTCTTGGGAAGGGGCGCGTTGATTGGAACCGCATCCACCGCTCCGCGCTCCACGTACTTGGGACGAAGGGTGCGCACTTGGAAGAACCGGGCGGGCTCGAAGTCGATCCGGGTGCTGACTTCCCCCTTGGGATCAATGCACCGCCAGCGATTGGGGGCCGCCTTGACCGGCTCGGGAAGGAGGACTTCCTCCACCACCGGAAGATGTTCCGGGATGCGAGGCTGGCGTTCTGGGCGAGCCGAGACTTTTTTCGGCTGGGGCAGCTCAGTCTCCGTTGGCTGCGAGCCGTATCCTTTTCCCATTGCAGGTCCCGGAGTTTCCATCTCCTGCAACAGGAGCTGCAATTGGTCGGGGCTGAGCTTTTCGCTCTTGGCTCCAAAGAGCCGACGAGCCAGAGCGTCGAGCTTCTGGCGAAGCAGTTTGATCTCAATCGCTTGGCGAGCCAACTCCTCGTCCTTCTGCTTGATCTGCTGGAGAAGTTGGGTTTCGCGGATCGAATGTTCTATTTATCTCGTTTATCGCTTCAATGTCTTTAAGGCGTTGATTCAATTCAGCAAGTCCCTTGGCTGCATCAGCCAATGAAATTTCGATACTCTTAATGAGACCGACTTGCAATAAACGCTCGTTTGGTGTAAAATAATCGTTAGCAATAGTCATTTAAAGTTCCTATTGTAGAGTTAATAGCTCCCCTCACTGTTCAAACCAGTGGGGGTTTTTTGACGTAATTTTGGTACTAGGGCATAGTAAGCCTTTTTGCTTATCGTTTGACACCGAAGCGCCAGAAAATGCGCCACCTCTATAATCACCGCAAACCTTTTGCGGGAAGCCTTTAATTTTTGCCTAAAAATAGAGTTTTGGTATCACTTAGAAACACACCCTCAATCCCAGTTTCCTTGTGTAAGGAATTCACTTAAATCAAAGGGAAATCGGTAGGTTTCTGCCGCAGCGTGAAATTTTGCGACAGGTTTTGTATCTTTTCTCACGGTGATGATTATGAGAAATAAGGGCAAGGAAAATTTTTACGCGTTCAAGTTCGGATGGGATGAACTCCTCAAGGGCATTCGGTGATTTCTTTTTCGGTTTGCAATTACTTTTGACCCGCTTTCAGATGAAAATTCAACGCGTCGGGAGGGGGCGCAGGGGTGGGAGCGGGCGACTCTTCCGGTGCTGGAGACGGTGTAGATTCAGATTTTACAGTGGCGGCATGATCCAGAAGCTTTTTTTGGATCTCGGAAATTAAGGTTTCAAATCGAGTCATTACAAATTGCTGCATTGCCGACTTTCCATTCGACACCTTAGAAAGCTCCGCTCGAAGCTCGGCAAAATCTTTGGACTCAGAATACCTCTGGAGAAACTGAGGTTTGTTTGCCGCTTGAGAATATTCAGGAGGAAATTGTCCTGTTCCTTTGAATTGGATCACGAGGCGTTGAGCATTCCCGTAATTCGTATTCAATCGGGAAATCCGATCCATGAGCGTGGCGGGTTCACGATAGCGAGCAGAATCAATCGTCGGTTCCCGTTGGTTATATAACCACCCGGCAACGCCAAGTCCTGCCACAAATAAAATACAGCCGACCGTTTTTGAGAAACGGGTGAGAGTGTTCCAAAGGAATCGAATCATAAGCCGAGTGATTGCTCCCGAATATGTTTAATCATTATTACAACCGGCAAATTTTGAATAATTTTTAAAGCCGCCTGATACTCTGGGATTGCCTCCGAACCTTTCCCCTCCTTTTCCAGTGACCTGGCCTTTCGATAATGATCCAAAAAATCCGGAGCTACTTTTTCAAAAAGATGCCCCCACGCTTCCGCCGCCTGCCAAAGCGGGAGATATTCGGCTGGCACATTTTTGGGTTTGCTACTCAATATTTTATGAATAGTGAGATCAGCTTCTTCAACACTTCCGGTTTTCAGTTGGTGCGAAAAATTTACCCATTTCATCAAAAGTTCGATTCCGGCGATTTCATTCGAGCCTGACTGGAGAAGTTGAGAAGATTTTCCCAGACGCGAAAATCCACGCTAACTCAGATTGGCGCAGTAATTCCTGACCCTGGGGAGACAGCTGGCCAATGCACTCGGCATAAATCGCAGTCAGCTTTTTATCTGTGTCTTTCCATGCCTCAGGAGATTCCTGAAAAGAGATTGGCCCACCTAAAAAAAAAGGCCTCCAAGAGACGGATGTGCTGGTTTTCCTCCTTCAGAGTCTGAAGTTTCATGCCCTCGGAAGTAAAATATCCGGCGTTCTGTTGCGCTACGAGCGCTGCGTAGGTTGCCTCTCTGAATTTTATCCATGCTGTATGGGCCTCTCCCAGTGCCAACTGATCACGCATGGGAAGACTGCCAACGGCTCGTTGAAACGTGGTGTTGAGCCGAATGTCTGTTTCCGAATATGGGTCGGTGGCTTCATTTTGCTGTGCTGAGGCGTGCCGCCAAAAAAACACAAGAATAATGGGAAAAAACCAATTTCGTCTGTTAGCCGTAAATGGCAGCATGGAAAGGAGTTACTCCTAACCATTGGTGAAAATATTGTCGAGATTGATTGATGAAATATTTTTATTTTCTCTCTCCTGAACAAGTGCTAATGTTTTTTTATGAAAACAGGGATGCACTGGCAGCGCATCGCAGAGCGCCTCGCCGAAGCTGGCTGGTCGTGGAAGCATTGCGAACGCACACATAAAAAAAGAAATTTGGTGCATTTGATCGAGGCACATAATCTCGATGGGGAAGTCCATTGTGTGGTCGCAGACTCAATAAATGAAGGATTTCATGCCCTTAAAAACTCAATAAAGGCGGCGAAGTAATCTGCTCGGATTTAGGGAGAAATAGATTTTGCGTACCGCTCCTTTTCTCCGTGAATTTTAAAGAAAAAAAGAAGGAACGGAAAATATGACAACGACAGCAAAAATGCACGTAATCCAATTTAATGAATTGCCTGATATTAGCGAAGTTGACCCCGTCAGCGAAAAAGAAAGGGGATGTCTTGAAGCCGTCAGACAAGTCATTGACGCGCATGGCTGCATCACCAGGTTCGGAGTCACACTTCTTCACAATCATTTTCATCTCGCGGAGGACGAGATTCTTGTTGAAACATCCAATAGCGAGGATCGCAGCCTTGTCAGTCCGCCCGCGCAAGATAAACGAGGTTGATTTAGGGCGGCTTGTTGAGACTTACTGGCGCTGGGACAAGAACTTTGTGAACGGCTGTGAGAAATTCTGTCCGACCGACAGAAGGGGCGATCATTTGGGTTACAAAGACCACTACCCAACTTAACCAAGAGAGGCCTTCCTTCCAGCCCTGGTGTCAGTGTGTAGATTCCCTTACTATTCGAAGGGTGTAGTGGTACAATGGGGTTCTTATAATAACTATAAGAGCAATGCCATCTAATGAAATCATTTTTCAGCATCCAGAGCTTTCGAAAAACGAGGTCTTTTTCATTAATGCCAATACAGAAGGGTTTTTAATGATGGAGTTCAGGACTAAGCGCAGAGGGGTTCAGGCTTATGATGGATGTGGAAATAAACTCCTCAGTGCTGATTGGTTTCCGGTGTTCTTACAATTGTCGGAATTAAAAAAGCTTAACTTGTCGCTCTCTGATATTAGAAGGCAGGCCAATAGTTTGTGAAATCCGGATACGACGGCATCAAAATAAATTTCAAAGAAAAACACCCTCTCCATTTCAGAGAAGGTGTTGTTTTTTAATAATCATCTGGGAGAAGTACGGTGGTCACCGATCTATCATGCTCGGTGATCAAGTAGAACTTCACGCCTGCCGCCGTGTGATACACAGAGAGCAAGCGGCTTTGCACTTGAAGAGCTTCTTCGTTTGCTTGCCAGTCCTCTTCACCAACGTCACCCCAATCGCCATAAGCATGGCGGAGGATTGCTTCCCAGATTTCATCTGGTGAGATTGCCTGGATTGCATTTGATGTTGCAACGATTGTTCCGAGACGGAATTTCGGCACTTCGTCTTTTGGATTTGGCTTAATACTCATCATCGCCTCCTTTACACAATTCCTGCCTCGCGGAAGGAAAAGTATTTATTATGTCCAACAATGATGTGGTCGGTGACTTCGATACGAAGGATCTTTCCGGCATCCACCAAAGTGCGGGTTGTTTTCATGTCAGCATCCGAAGGCTGTGGGTCGCCACTGGGGTGGTTATGCATCAAAATGACTGCATAAGCTGCCCCAATGACCGCCGCCCTAAAGACCTCGCGGGGATGTGCGATTGTCTCGTTGACCGACACTCTAATCTTTGTCGGTTGGCTCTTCTACGCAGCTGGCGCTTGCGGCGTCTTTATACTACGACATAAAGAGCCGCACACACCTCGTCCGTTCAGGGTTCCTGGTTATCCTCTCATTCCAGCGGCCTTTGTCATATTCGCAAGCGTATTTCTCATTCTGACAGTATATAACGACGTTGCCGCTTATCGAGCAGCTGTCGCGGATGGGAGACCTGCTATTATAAACTGTGCCTTTGGCGTATTTCTTGTTTTGCTTGGCTCTCCGATTTATTTATTCTATCGGTCAAAACGGCAGCCAAAATAACCTCAATTTTGAAATGCATTCTTCGTCTGTCTCCGAAGGGATACCCTGTGTATAAATTGCGGCCTTGATTGTTAGTTAAAGATCTCTAAATCTTACATTGCCTTTGTGACCAAAAATGTCCAACATTAGTGATTTATGAGATCCAAAATGAATTCGTATTGTATTATATTCGGTTAGATGGTGTTCCAGTAAGTCAAAAAATTGCAAAGTTTTCTCACTCGATGCTAAGTTGCGCGAGAGGTGACCGAAAGGGTAGATAACCACTGTTCTTATACCGGTATCTTTACTAAACGAATTTATTTCAAGTACTAGCTTACGAACGGTATCTTGAATATTATCACAATTCTCTACTGTTATTAACACGACAATAGACTTGCGAGTGACATATTCTCGTCTTGTTATAGGTTCGGGATTCACACCAACAGGCCGCGTGGCTAGTTTCTTTATCTTGGTTTCGAAATTTCTTGTGCTTAAAAGTAGTGACTTCATAGGGTATGCAGGGTGGGCAATGAACCGCACATCTTCTTACGTATAAGGTAAGCGCTTTGTCATTTAAGCTACCCGCATAGTTTTAATATTACACTAGATCAATACTTGGTCGCAAGTTAGTAAAAAAACTTATGTGGTATACAAATGCGCACGGATCGCATCAATTATACCATGTAAAGAAATCATCCAGTTCGTGCTCTGAGGCGAAGCAAAAGAGGGAAGTGGCACGGCCATTTTCGGCTTCATTGCAAATTTTCTTGATCCCCTCCATTCGCTTTTTAGCGGGAGAAATGAAAATTACTTGAAAGCCGGGGATGTCGTATCGGTCTCTCAAGATTTTGCCCCTGCGGGTTTGGCTATACGCGAGTGCCTTCCGTCTGATAGATGAATGACGAAGGGTTTTCCGATGAAGCGGCATCGTGCCTCTGTCAACTTCAAGAAAGTAGTAAAAGCTTCGGATGCCCGTGTCAGTTATTGCCACAACTGAAAAGGTGGCATCGGGGATAACGCCGACTCTTTCACTGGTCTTTCCAGATTTAATCGTGGTACGCCACTGGATACGATTGGATTTGCTTTCGTTTGGAAGTGAACCCAAAAGTTCCTCCTCACTCACAAACCGAAACCCGTGTCTGTTGCACCCAGCCTTCAACGAAATGAGGGCACCCGAGACAGAGAGGGAATGTAAAAGAAAAAGGGAAGAAACTCGATTCCATACATTTCCAGAAGCCGTTCTTCCACAACAATCCTCATCATGCCTGAATGATTTCCTGGTAGGGCAATACACCAATTCTGAAATTTGTCTGGCAAACCGTAATGGCATTTGAGCGGACGGGCGGTTAAGAAACCCGGAGTGATATAGTCGCTGCAAGCGTCGCGCAATATTTTGCCTGCTCCCAGGTATGAGAGAAAGGATGTGGCTGGTAGTGAGAAAGCGATACCGGCAGACAGCGGAAAGAATCTCCCGGTCACGGGTAGTCAAGCGGATACTCGGGAAATCCGATACGCGCTTAAAACGTGGCCTCCGGGCTACGTTTTTATTCATCTCACAATTATACCAAATTTTATGGAGTGTAATTTGAAAAGCGCCAGATTTTCAAAATGGAAAAAATAAGGACGCCTTTCGTTTGAGGGAAGGCGTCCTTAATGTTTGGAAGGCTTAGGAATATCATTTACATTCCATAAATAATGTAATCGTCATGCAAGCATTCGGGTGCTTTCACAGAGACTTTTCGGCTTTTATTTATCGCATAGATCACCTTGTCAATTTCTTCCCGCACCCATTGAATTTTGTTATAGGCGAGGTCGCTGGACATTATGTTATCCTCGTCTCGAAGCTGCCCACAGCATGACTCCACGCCTCCTAGGCTTTGCTTAATTCGAGACTGTTGCAATAAATACTCATCTGTGTTACACTGGTCTTTATCGATAGAGTTTATTTTCATTGAGACAATTCTATTGAAGGGTTAATAGCTCCCCACGACTCTGCTGTTTACAGAGTCGTGGGATTTTTTTTTGGATAAATATCGGCAGTCGCAAGGGATTAAGGTCCCTTAACTATCAGAGTTGTATTACAAGCTGCCGGAATCCTATTTGAGAAATCCAAGCATAATTCACATATGAGACTGTGAAGGGATTAAGCTTGGAGAAGGAATTATGTTTCGTCGGTTTTTTATGCTCCAACAGAGTTGGATCATGCGGTGGGTGACGAGGCCGCTCTTTTATAATTGAGCCCGCTACTGCCTCAAATATGAATACTGTCGAAAAAACATCAAGGATTATACTTTCTGCCTAAAATGCGAATTCATTTGCGGTATTACTTAATTTTATTATCTTCCTTGCTCCCTCCATTTCTCCATCCACCTCTCAATTTTCTCTTCCACTTTCCTCCGCTCCGCGCAATATCGCTCTCGCGATGCGGCGATGATCGCATCCCTCGCGCCAGTTCGCTCTGAATCATCAAGTTCCGTTCTTCCCCGAAACGGTTGAATGCGTCCGTCAATCGGGCTTGGCTTCACCAGAATGTGGAATTTCTCAAGATCGACAAACTGGCTCGCTGAAAACGCCTCCCCAAATTCTTTTGCCATGATCTCCGCATCCGGTGATCCAAGCTGAAAGGCAATCGTAGTGCCGACGTTTCCAAAAACAGCATCGCGAATCTCCGGATCAACCTGGCTCGTGAATTGGTGAGAGAGCACAAGTAAAAGCCGAAATTTCCGGGCTTCAGACAAAATCGAGGCGAAGGCCGTTGTCGAGTACGATTGGAATTCGTCGATGATCAGGGTAAAGTCGCGTCGCGACGACTCTGGCTCCGCACCCCGACGCATGGCGGCGTGTTGAAATTCCGAAACCAGAAGGGAACCGATCAGATTGGATGGCCCCTCACCGAGGGCACCTTTTGAGAGGTTGGCAATAAAAATACGGCCATGATCCATAATGAAGGGAATATCGAGTTTGCATTTCACCTGGCCTAAAATGTTCCGAAGAGCGGGGTTGGTGGCGAGCGGGGCAACCTTGTTCAGTACCGGGGAAATCACCTCTTGTCGAAACCGTTGATCGTAATTCTCAAATTCCATTTCCCAAAATGCTTTTACGAACGGGTCTTTGATCTGGCGCACTACCCACGCCCGGTATGCGTCATCAGTCAGCATTTTTGGCAGTCCTAAAATACTTGTGTGCTCGGCATCAAGGAGAGCCCGCACCGAATTCAGCAGAACGTATTCCAAACGGGGACCCCATGAATCTCCCCAAACATTTTTGAATGCGGAAACGATACCGGATGCTGTGCGCGGGCGTTCGTCAAAGGGAACATTGGCAAGAATATTCCAAGCGATGGGGAAGGATAGATCGCCAGGATTCAAATACACGACACGTGATGCCAGGCGCGAAGGCAATAAATCTAGAAGTTCCTCAGCCACGTCGCCGTGTGGATCGAGAATTGCAACGCCATGCCCCTCCTCTGCCAATTGCAGGAAAATACTCCGAAGAAGACTTGTCTTCCCGGTGCCACTCTTTCCGATGCAATACAGGTGCCGACGTAGACCCTCCTCGGAAATATGAAATGGGGCTTCGACACCGCCCCAGCCCTGGCGCAAGCCAAGGCGAATGTGGAAATGAATATCGGACATATTTCAGAGACAGCCTCCATTCCGAAACTTTCCGCGCCACCCTTGATATGCACAGAAAAGTAAAGCTACCGACATGCGGATTGTTTTCGAGTCGGGAAGGTAATCGAAACTGTCTCTGAAACCCGAAAGCCCTATGCCTTCGGTGACAAGTCCACCTATATTATACCGCGAAGGTCGGTATCAGCGCGAAAATGTGAGGATCAAGGATTACGATTTTCCGCACTTGGCCTTCTTCATCGCATCCTTCAGGATTTTGCTGAGATCAATTTCCAGTGCCTCGGTGATGCGAAGAAGGGTATCAATGGTAGGAAGCCTCTCTCGTTTCTCTACGCGCATCACCATTGTGCGGCTGAGTCCGGAGCGCGTGCCGATTTCGTTCAATGAGAGCTTCTGGCGAAGTCGGGCTGCCTGAATCATCTGAACCAGATGCGTAATGGTTGCTTCGCGTTCGGAATTTTTCGGCACACCTCCTTTTACGCAGAAATTTCCTTGCTTGCGGATATGACTATAGGCACTCTTTGCGCATGATCACCTGACGCATCCATCCTGATCCGCAGGCAAAGTCTGCCATATCCTCATAACTTCGAACCCGCCCACCCGATATTCTAGAAATCGGCGGGGGATGGGGAGTCCCATCAACACCGGTATTGATGGCTGAAAATATGCGTTCCTGACACGCCAAGGCACCCCCTTGTGCAAAAAGCTTTTGTATGATACAATGTAGCTAGGTGTGTGACATGTGACTGACGCTTTCGCGTCACGAACAAATATGGATTTTTGAAAATCAAAGAAAGGAAAACAAAAGTGAAAAATAAAAGCAATTGTATTATTGCAGTAATCTTTGTCGCGTTCATCGCGGCACTGTTGCCCTCTCCGGTAAACGGACAGGGAGCGAGCGGTACGGCAACGTACATCACGCATGATCAGTGGAGTTCCTTAGGAGGATTGGGAAATTTCACGGGTTTCGCGGCGGATGTTAACGGTGATTCAAGTATTGGTATTATGGGAATCGGCGCTCCCAATAATTTCAATCTTGGACCCAATCCAACAACCTGGGATCCGTTTTGGAATCAAACCTTAAACTACTCAATCACTCGTGATGAGACAGCAAAATATACATTCACGATTTCAAGTGGGGTGGTTCCAATCGCGTCGGGGACCTATAGTGCAACCAGTACTTTCAATGCATTGGTTGTTATGGCCGCGACACACCCATTATTTGGTTTTGTGTCGTTAACGAACATCACGATCAATGGCATTTCGGTGCCAAATTCTGATATAGTTACAGATTCAAGTACCTCATTCCAAGCTGTGACCATTCCGATTTCTTCTGATAATTTTACCAGCTTCACGGCTCAATATGAGCCGGGGAGTTACAATTTTCTTGGAACAAATCCAACCACGACCGCGACTATTCTTGTGGTATCTGGGGCAAATATCGAAGTTGTGCCGGAACCAAGCACGGTCATGCTCATGGTCGGTGGACTCGCCCTCATCGCTTCGCTGAAGCGGAAAAATGGGAAGTGACTTCATCACAAAAACACGCAGCCGGATCTTTAGGAAACTAAAGTCCGGCTGTTTTTTATGGATAATAGCATTCGGTAAGAAATGGAGGAATGTTCAATTTAAAGCTGCCTCCTCCGCAATTTTGATTAATTCCATCCATATACCAAGTTAGTTGGTAGCCATCAATAGTGCTCCCGTAACAAGAGCCGGTTCCTGATGTGCATATAGAATATCCTAATCCATGCATTGTACTTGCCCCATTAGACAAAGGGTCAGTCATGCCGGGAGAACCAGGTAAATATTTTGTTTTCAACAAATTGGTTAAAGCAGTGCTTCCAGTATAGAACCCAAGACACGAGTCTGCATCAGATTCACCAACACAATAATAATTGCCAGCGATTCCAGTCCCATAATTTGGGTAAGCGCCATTGTCGCTTTTATATAATTCCAAGGCATTGGCATATTGCTTCACAAGCTGCAAGCGCTTCGCATTCTGCGCTCTGATCCGCGCCTGAGAAAGGCTCGCCAAAATAATGACGGAAAGAAAGGCGATGATCGTAATCACTACCATGAGTTCGATTAGTGTGAAACCCGAATGAAAACCGACGCGCGTAGCGACGACTTTTGTATGAGCGATTTTATTTATCGGAGTTGGGAATTCTCTGTGTTGATCGCTCATATATATTTTCATATTTGCGATTTTATTTGTAGAGGCCTTGTCTCAGGCCGTCGGCATATTGCTCGACGGTTATCACCTGGCCATTCCTTAGAATCACCCGATGATCTAAATATTCCATTCTATACATGAACAGGGCTACGATTGCATAGCAGGCGAAGATAGTTCCATAGATAACAAGCATTGCCTGCTTTTCGGTTTTCACAATTTTGTAGTTGAGCAAAAGTTTTGCAAATCTTGGAGTGGTAGGTTCACCAAGATGAAAGAAGTGAATTTTACGAGAAAGAAAATGAAATCTGTTACCATCTGATTTTCCTTTTTCCATGTCTCCATTTTACCAGAGTTAAAGGGAAATAGAAAACGGGGTGGTGTGGAGAGAGTGGGTGTGGATTGTTCGAATGCGATGCGAGCTAGTTGCGTCGGTGCTAATAGTGTGTTACACTCGCAATTGGGATTCTTAGAGGTTAGCCAAACTCAATAATAGCACCATAAAAGGAGGTGAAAATGAAAAAGCAAGATAGATACATGCCGAACCCGAATTTCGGGGGACGTAAAGAGCGAGACGGATTTGTCTGCTCATCCATCACAAGGAAGACATGCCTTGGACAAAATTGCGTCGCAGTGAAACAGGATGCCACTGGTATCCATATCCGCGACACGAAGGATGGAAGAGACACAACCCTCTCCTTCAATAAGGGAGAGTGGAATGCCTTCGTTGAAGGCGTCAAGAAGGGAGAGTTCGATCTCCGTTAACACACGAAAGGGGGCGGGTCCAATCCCTACCCCCTTTTTTTTAATATTATGAAAAAATTTATCGCACTAGATGCAAATGAATACAATTTAAAAAAGGGTATAATCCCAGTGTCTCTGTCATGGAAAACCAAAACTATAAAAGGCTGGTGCGATCAGGTTAAGATGACAAAAGAGGATATTATCATAGGCCACTCGATAGGCGGAGCTGTTGCGCTTATGGTTGCAAGTAAAACTCCACCAAAGGAGTTACATCTATATTCTCCCACTCCTATATTTTTCGAGTTTTTAGAGTTGTATAAAAAATACCCTGATAAAAATAAAAAGGATCGTTTCAAGGAATTCGTTCGCATCCCAAATGTTAAATGCCCAGTGTTCATTTATATAGGAGGGGACGAAGATCCATTTATGAAAGTCGGTGCTCAAATCATCGCAAGATCAATTAAAAATTCAGTTCTTAAAACAATAAAAGGGAAGGATCACATGAGTGTTATTCCTAGTTCGATAGCAACTATCCGTTAATAATATTACGTTGATAAAACGGATTATGTTTTCGTGTAAATTCACTTACTTAAGAAAATATTCGGATAATGCTACAATAAATTCATTCTGCCAAAACGAATTTACGAATTAGATATAAAAGCGGAAATCTCGACGACACTAGACGTGGCGGGTTTTTTTCTATTGAAAAAAGAAGTAGGAGAAAAACATGTGCTGTACAAACAGTTTAATGAGAATCGCGATTCTGTATTGATGCAAACAAATCCAGACGCCCATACCGACAAGGCTTACATCGAAAAAGTGGTCGAACAAAAATATAGGACCGATACGGCTATAGAAGTTGCGCAAGATAGTGTATCGAAAAAACTCCATCAAATACTCCGAGAATTTTTGATGGAATCTTCCGTCTTATTTTTAAACCAAAAGATATGCCATTTTGATAGGATCACGGTCTATCCGACAATCTGGGGTGTGGGTATCCAAAACATGAAAGAGAATGCGGTTTCATACCCAATCTCCAAAAACAATACTGACGAAATGATTTATGTAGTTCTTCACGAACTAATGCACACATTCTTTTTTTGCTATTTAAATACGAATTGCTCGGTAAAGCTTGAACCTGATAGTGGTTGCGATTCGTGGAATATGTCAGAAGTTTTCAATACTATTGTTCTGAATTCCCCAGTGTTCCGAAAATTCTATCCAAAATTCGTACCAGTTAATTATCCAGAACATAATGAAATCCTAAACACCATCCGAGGGCAGATAGGGAATGGGCCATTAGACATTGCAGTGTTTCTCAATGCCTATAGTAAAATATTAAATTAGACCTAGCAGGCATCATGCTCATAAAAATAAACAAACAATTAGATAAGGAGGTCTATTTAGCATTTTATGATGGGGTTGTTGGAGGTACAGATTTTGGTAAAATAATCAAAGACACCCACCCAACAATCACGAAGGAAAATTACAGCGAATATATTGATAATTATTACGCGGAGAATGCTGAGGAGTTACAGTCCATATTGATCGAGACCCAACAGTGTTTTGCTGATATTAAGGACGCCCTATTTTCTCAATTACAAAAATATTTCGAATTCGATTTCATCAACGAAGATTACACTTGCAACCTCTCAATTTTTAATTGCAACCCACGATATATCGAAACAAAAACTTTTCAGGTATTTTACCGAAGGCGGTATGATTTAAGGAAAGAGGTTATTGCCCATGAGTTAACGCATTTTGCTTTTTATGATTTCTGTTTCAGTCTTGGTATAAAAGATAGTGGGGAACTGTGGGAGCTATCGGAAATCTTTAATGTTATTATTCTAAATTTGGAACCTCTCCGTAGCGCAATCGGTGACGAGGAGCTTTTGTTCTATCCAGATCTCAAAGAAAAACTGAACGCCATCAGGTTGATTTGGGATGAAGAAACGGGGATCAAGGAATTTATCCTACATAGTTTGGAAGTTTTAAAAGGGTCACACGACAAATAGGATGGTTGTATTTCAATAGGGTTACTTTTTTCTTCCATAGGTGAATACTGAATACGTCTGTGATACAATCAATCCAGACGTTATCTATTATGGTGAAAATTGTTGAAAAGCAAAAGTTTCCCATGGGAGAATTGCTCATAACATCTAGCGCAACATCATCACTGCCCGGAAAGGAACTGATTGCGTCACTCGCACGTCATTTGTGCGGTGACTGGGGCGATGTCGATGAAGATACGCGGAACAGAAACGAAATGGCCTTGCGGAATAATGAAAGATTGTTTTCACAATTCCGAACAAGACAGGGGATTACGTTTCAAATTATCACAACGCGCGGACGCTCAGCAACGGCAATAATGCTGCCAGAAGATGAGTAAATATTCCACGAACTCTCCTTCAACAAGGGAGAGTTCGATCTCCGTTTACACACGAAAGGAGGCGGGTTCAATCCCCACCTCTTTTTTTATAATATGAAAAAATTCATCGCCTTAGACGCAAATAAATACAAATTAAAAATGGGCATAGTTCCTGTCTCTTTGACATGGAAGACCAAGACGATACAAGGTTGGTGTGATCAAGTGGAAATGACAAAAGAGGATATTATCATAGGTCACTCGATAGGCGGAGCTGTTGCGCTTATCGTTGCAAGTAGAACACCTCCAAAAGAGTTACATCTATATGCCCCCACTCCTATTTTCACAGAGTTTTTAGAATCATTTAAAAAACATGCAAGTCGGCAACTGAAAAGTAGAGTCAAAGAACTTAAATCTATTCCCAAAGTGTCATGCCCAGTTTTTATTTATATCGGTGACAAAGAGCATCCGATAATGATAGCCGACGTAAAAACAATATCGAAACATATTCCTGGCTCCGTCTTTAAATTGATAAAAGGGGCTGATCATATGACCGTCATTCCTAATTCAATTGCAACTATCGACAATTGATTTTGCCGATGAAATTATTTTTGTAGTTTTGCACGAGTTGAAACCCCTCGTTCGCGCCTCCGGCAATTGCCGGTGGCGCGATAACAAAATAGTTGTGGTGGCAGGTCTGCCCACCCCCCTTTGATTTTGCGGAGGGCAAGGAATGCAGTCTCGAAGCAAAGGCAAAGCGTGTGTGCGGCGGGGGAGAGAGCCCCGTCGTTCCGCGACAGAGGAGTGGAAGTAGTTACAAACTAGTTCCCCAGGTGTCGGTCCCGGCCTTGCGGGCCGACTTTCTCCAGTTTTGGTGTCGCCTGTCCGATAGGTCAAGGACAACACCCGGTTAGCCGAAGGAGAACTGGAGAAAGTCGGGCCGCAAGGCCGACACCTGGGAATTAGTTTTACCCTTGCCTTGCAAGGGTTTTCCGTCGTCATGGAGGCAATTGCCTCTACATACATAGTTTGTAGGGGTTGGATGCCGGGGGAGGTTGGCTTATTACAGGCGGATTTTTCGTTTCTGCGTAACGATGGGACCATATTGACAGCGTTAATAGATAGGGTACTATTTAAAGCATCACCAATAGCACACTGTTTGTGCTAAGAAAAGTTGTGATGAGCTCATTGCGGAAATAGTTGGGTAGATCCCAACAACAATCAAATAGTTAGTTCTATGAAAACATCATCATTGCAAAATACTCGAATCGGTTCAAACCACCTGCGCGGCCAAATATCGCCATTTGCAGGCAGGTTTGCAAAAATAGTTCATGCTTACCCTAACAATGTTAGGATTTATTCAGAGCGGAGCCAGACATCAAGAGGAAACCTCGATGTATTGCTCCACCCCGCACTCGCATCAAACACCACTTTTAACACAAATGGTGGAGACGCGGAGGGCGACGAATCGATTTAACATTTTGGTGCAGCCCAAACAATGAGGGGGAGACAAACTCTCCCCCTCATTTTTTTTAAACGATGATCTATTATGATTCTTATTGTTACAAATAAAGAAGATGGACATGCTGATATTGTCATTAGGAGATTGAAGTCTCTTGATGCCGAGTTTTTCAGATTAAATACTGATAGTTTGCATAACTATTTAGTATCAATTCAGAAACAGGGAAGTTTTCTAAAAAACAGCAAGACTGGTCGCACCATCAAACTGTCTTCGATCAAAAGTATTTGGCTTAGAAGACGAACTGCACTAAAACTGCCTGAACTTAATGCAGATTTTCGACTATTCGTTGAAAGTGAATGGAGTCACTTCCTTAGAAATCTCTGGATGCAGTTCGACGATGTATTATGGATGAATCATCCAGAAGCCATAGAAAATGGCAGAAACAAAATGGCTCAACTGCGAATAGCTGAAAAGATCGGCTTTCAAGTCCCTGAAACCATTTATTCCAATTCTGCCAAAGAAATCATGGCTTTTCAAAAAAAGCATGGTTGTTGCATCTACAAACCACATGACGGGTGGTCATTTGGTAGTAAGAAAAAACGGGCGGTATTTACGTCAATTATTGGAGAGCCCGTCACGCTTGAAATGGCTGAAGAATTAGCAGTCTGCCCGGGGATATTTCAACCATACGTGCGCAAACTGTACGAGCTCCGTATTACGGTTGTTGCAAATGAAGTATTTGCAACAAAAATTGATTCCCAAGCGAGTCAGAAAGCGAGAACTGATTGGAGAACTGAAGATTATACAAAGCTCCATCATGAGGAGTATCAATTAAGTCCGTCAGATCGAAAAAACTGTCTTGAAATGGCAAGCAAACTAAATTTAAAATTTGCTGCTATTGATGCGATAGTTACTCCTCAAAACCAACTCGTGTTTTTAGAAATCAATTGTAACGGTCAGCGGGCATGGATTGAGGCAATGACGAAACAGCCAATATCTGCAGCAATTGCAAAATGCCTAATTGGAGGTAAATATTAAACAATTCAGCCGCGCCTTGAAATTCAATGAATTTCCTGGTGCGGCTTTTTTATGTTAGAATCACGGCATAAATAAGAAGTTGTTAACCATCTTCAATAAGGACCAAAAAGATCGTGAAGATTCGCTTATTTGTAATGATGGAAAATTACTCACAAAAAACGATGTTGCCCGAAAAAAAATAGTACGTGAATTTATTCGTAAAAATGACCTTTCGTCTGCTGAAGATTATTTCATGGCGGGAATGATTTTTCATCATGGGAGAAGCATTCGAGATTCGACTACGGCGGTTAGACTATTAAAGAAAAGTCATGAGATGGAGTTTCCTAAGGCGTTAGCGTTATATGCCATGTGCCTAGATCGTTTGCTTATCAAGCAAGGACATAAGCAAAAATTCGGGACCCAATATCGAAGGAAGCATTCTAAAAGCGAATGGATAATATTACCTATTGATTCAAGTACTACCGATACAGAAAGGAAAAAATACAACATTCTTCCTTTAAAGAAATTAATTGCTAATGTTAAGAAGCTGAATAGTAAAAAGTAAATGTATGTGGCTGTACATTTGCATCTTTTCGTGTCTTGCGATACAGTACGGGCCGACAGGTTAGTGCGCAACCTGTCAAGGTTGTCTTGTCTGAGTTAGAGGTTCAAAAAATTTTTGTTTCCAACTAAATTCAGGTGAGACGTTCATTACAAGTCTAATCAAGACACACATGAAAACGATGTTACATCGTTGGTGGCTGGATGCGGCCCATAAATATAATGCGATCGCACCAGCTAGAGCCAACACAAACGAAGCCTTAGTCGATGAGTACATTGCGTGGAAAAAATCCTATTCAAAATCTGCGCATAAAGTATATCGACCTTGGGTAAGGCGGTTTCAGGCATTTGTAAACAAGCCGCCGGAAAAGGTAACGCATGGCGATTATGTAGCATTTGCAGAAAGTTTACAGGGGAGTCATGCACCCCGTGGAATCGAATTTGCGTTAAATGTGGTGCATAATTTTCTCAGATATTTTTCAGAACAGGGGAGACTCAATGTTCCTCTGTATCTGATCCGTGTGCCAAAAGGGGCGTCTAATTCCCACTCGGCAATTACCGAAGAAGAGTATCAAAAGATTATCACTGTCATGCATTCTATGAACCCGGTTCCCTTGCGAGATCTCGCCATTATCATGCTTCTTCACGATACGGGACTTCGTATCGGAGAAATGATGAGCCTTGAAATCGATTCCATTGAAGAGGACAATTCAGCGGTGGTGCGTACCGAAAAAACAATCCGCCTCCGTCGGGTTTATTGGAATCCAGAAACCGATGCAGTTCTGCATAGATATTTAGTGGAACGAATTAATGTCGGGCCTGAAGATACCGAATTTCTTTTCGCCACCAAACGCATGAACGCAAAGAGTGGAAGTCTGAGCAGCCGATCAGTTCAAAGAAGTTTTCAACGCATTCTCAGCCTCGCAGGCATCAACCGAAAACTATGTCCGCATTCATTCAGACATAGCTTCATCCAGCGACTGGCAAAGCTCGGCGTGCCAGATGCGATCATTTCTCAGCTTGTTGGGCACAGCACTCCGCTGACAATCTCGCATTATACAAAACTCAGCCGACCGGAACTTGCAGGAATTGCGCGGAGACAACTGGCATATGCACAAACCGGCGGACTGGCGGCATAAGGCAAAAATTTAAATACAAAGTTCATTTAGTTATCCACAACAATGAGGCACTTGTCGAAAAATATTGGGTCATGTATACTATAGGCAGCGATCTTCGAAAGGAAACAAATACACGGCCAGCCTCTATAGGAATAACCCCGCAATTCAAATGCGGGTTATAAAATGACATTATAGTGTCGCAAAAGATATATTGTGCGACATGATTATATTCTGCTTCCAATATCCCCTTATTAAACAAGGACGCCAAACGAAAGTTAGCTAGTCTCTTATACTCCTACAAAAAATACTCCCCTTTGGCTTGGTATTGAATCGAGGAATTCTTCCTTTTAATTTTTTACAAAAAGAAGGCTTGGTTGAAAATTTTTACAGTATTCGATAAATTTTACTTGCTTCTAATTTCTAAAATATTAGAGAGAGGGTGAATCATACCTTACAATTTTAAATACCCAACTCCTATTCCCTGTCCTTTCCCTAAGGGATTAATCAATTGAACCATAATAGGAAATGCCATTTTGATTATCTTGAATATCTGAACACTTACACCCACCTGTAATTTGATATCCTCCACATCCGGAGAAAGCTCCAGAAACGTTTTTGTGTGTATTAAGTGAGTCTTGTTCTAGGTTTGCACCAAGTATATAGCAGGTACCATTTTTTACCGGGAAGTATCCGGATCCTATACAAGTTAATCCACCTGCAAAACTATCACCACAACCGATATTTTTACTGAGGGGATCCTGTGGTAGTGACGGCATGTATCCACCCGTAACTAACGCTTTAAGTGTAAGTGTGCCGTAGTCCCAACCAGCCCAGATGGTTTTATCTACTGGTATGCCAATGCCCACATTCCAAAACGTCTGGTGAAAATCACCATATGATGGGTAATGTCCGTTTGCACTGTAGTACATTTCCAGGGCATTTCTCATTTGGACCAAACCTTCAATACGTTGAGTATCTCTCGCTTTTACTCGTGCTGTATTCAAACCTGTAAAAACAATAGACGACAAGAAACTAATTATAGAAATTACTACTAGGAGTTCAACCAGAGTGAAGCCGCTACTCAATTTCATAGTGTTAAAATTTTAGCATATTGAATATATTACTGAAAGAGTTTATAGGATTCTGCACTCAATACAAGGATGAATCTTGTCATCATCTTAAATAAAATTCAAACAATCCGAGGATGAAACCTACAACTTCTTAAACAATAGTTTAAAAATCTTTTTCTGAAACTCAGCAATCATTTTATTTTTAATTGTGATTGTGGTTTTTGTATTGAAATCAATAATAGAAACTTTATCACCATAAATGATCTGAGTGATATTATAGTCAAACAAGTCAAAATCTGACGGAACAGCCTTTACTGCCCTACCCAGTTTTTTATTATGAAGATGTCTTGAGGTGTGATTAGTAATAATCCATCTCTCCAGGCCTTTCTCATCTCTAACTCGTCTATAGTCTTTGGGAACATAACGTTCTCTGTTTAGTGCCATAGCAGAACTATATCTAAAATACATATCACCTTTTTTTAGGCTATGAACAACATCACTGTAGACTGAAGTAATTGCTTTGCCGCCCTCAGCATAACTTACTATTGGTTTTTTCTCACTGGACTCATATGTTTCATAGAGACCTTGTATTTCCAAATTAAACTCACTTTCCAAATTCGTGAAAAGTCTTTCAAGCTTATCAGGAGACTCAGCAGTGTATTTTTTATACTTACCCTTTGGCATAACACCAATCACACCCTTTTCTATAAGCATTGGGAGGGTGTGGTAAACCATTGGTCTATGATGGCCTGTTTTTCTTACTATATCTGAAATAGATGATGGCCCCATCTCAAGGAGTGCCTTATATATATCACTTTCCTTTTTATTAAACCCTATCTTTTCCAAAATTGATTTTTTATCTTTACTCATATATTTATTATTTACCAGAAGTTGTATCTTTTTAGTACACATTTACAATACCACAGAACCCCGTATTTACAAGGTTAGATCACTCATTACCAACTAGCCGCCATAAAACAATACGAAAAACCAACCGATTTATTATCAGTTAATTTTCAAGGTATATATTTGAATCAGAAGATATATCAAGAGATATAACAGAACCTTAAAATAATTAATAGGATAAAAGTAATAACATGGAAACAAAAACAACAAAAATAGATTGGAAAGTTATTGATTTAAACGCCAAAATGATCGAGATTGTCCGAAAAGCAATTGTCATCATAAATGAAGAAGCTGACTGCTTCGTAGCAGAAGAAAAGGCACACTACGACCCAACTAAGGAGGATGTAATTACGAGTGGTGACAAACTTGCACAAGCAATGTACATCGATGAACTACGTAAGCATTTCCCCACCTTCGGCATTATTGCCGAAGAAAAGGAGTTAACCATCCCCTGCACAGAAAAAGATGAGGACATCTACTTTACGGTAGATCCACTTGATGGCACAAAGGCGTATAAGCGTCGCCAATCTCAAGGTGTTGGAACAATGATTGCCTTAGTCAAAGATGGTGAAGTCATTGCGGCATATGTTGGAGACACCAACACTGGAGAGATTTATGGGTACGGTCCAAACAATATAAACGTCCTCCGTATGCGTCCTAACATCATAAATGGTATCTATACTGCAAAACGTATAACAACACTCGCAATTGATAGCACAGAGCCTCTAGCAATGCAGTATGTTGCACTTCGTGATCACCCAACAAAGCATCCTGTCATTCTTCAAAATATGGCGGCGCTCGATGAACAAATTCGACTATTTAAAAATATAGAAATTTGTGGAGGAAGTATTGGTATACACATGGCACGTCTATGGAAGGGTGAAATAGGAGCAACCTTTTTCAACCCATCTTTTGAAACACCGTGGGACCAGGCTCCGATTGTTGGCATTTGCAAGAAACTTGGTTTCAAGTTCCTAGCAGTAAAAAATAATGAAATAGTTGAGGAAGACCCGAAGCTTATAAAAAAAATAATGGAACGGCCTTACTACTACATCATCCTACATGAAAGCCGGATACCCGAACTTCAGAATTGGGTAAAAAAGACAAAGGATATACAATAAACACATCAACTAACTAAATCCAACCTATAAAAATATGACAAATCAACCTCCAGACAACACTAGAGATGCACAAGTGTCCCAGATTACCCCAGTTCTTGGGATTGATCTTGGTGACACTGTGGTTTACCGAACAGAAGATGGTGGTAGACCTCAAATGCCAAAAGCTTTTGAAACCATCAGACATCTTCGTGAAAAAATCTTTGGAAATAATATTTATATTGTATCCAGGGTCACAAAAATCGAGGACAGCCTCAGACTGATGAAATGGTTAAATGATAACAATTTCTTTGAGTTGACTGGGGTCCTTCCCGCTAACGTAAACTTTTGTTTACTTCGCGAAGAAAAAGCTCCAATTTGCAAGAAGCTTGGTGTCACCCACTTTGTGGATGACCGTCCTGAAGTGTTGAGCTATATGACTTCAGTTCCCCATCGCTTCCTTTTCAAAGGGATCGAGGAGGACTACCAGAAGTTTAAGGACGAGCTCATCAATGTTGTACGAGTGCAAGGCTGGGAAGAGATTGGGAAGATATTACTGTCCTAGAGAACATAAAAAAACAAAACCCTTTGCGAATGACTTCGCAAAGGGTTTTATTTTTCATGTTTACTTGATAGCAAAAGTATTGCCATACTCAGCTTTGGCTGTGTCGGTTTTTCCCCAACATGGTGATGATGATACCCAAGGGTATGCACCTTCTTCGTTATATAATCTACGAGCATAACGCAGGTTTCCAGCAAGAGTAGAAATATCCATTCCTAGATCCTGTGAAGCTTTCAAATGGTAACGTTCGTTAATCTGAAAAGCACCTACATCCTTGTTATTAACCTTCCCTAAATACAAACTACCATCTTTATTATATTGACGGTAATGAGACTCACATCTGGATATCTCACTCATAAGTGGTATATCTTTGAAGTATTCGTCTACGATTGATTGTACTTTTTTACTATCTATTAGGGTTGATTCGTTGTTTCTATAAGCTTCTGAACTTGAGCTTATTTTCAACGTATCGTCAGTATCTGTTGTAGTAGCGGTTGCAATGTTTGGTGTCATTGCTACGGCTGTTGTCGTGGGACTTGCAAGTTGAGTTGTCGGATCGACAAACATTGTCTGCTGATTGACAGTAACGCCAGTCATAAACATGGCAAGTCCTATGGTAATGGGTAAAATAAGCCTTTTTCTAAATGGTAATGCACGCGTCCTTCACTCATTCGTATTGCGTACTTGCACGGGATTTTAATAAACCTGTCTGTAGTCCTTTGGAAACGTCGGCGACCTTACGGTCTCAGTCATCCTCTTGGGCTGTCAGCTAGTAAATTAAAAAACCACAGCTAATGTGGTTATGTCTACATACTAGCAAGAAAAGCACTAAATGTCAATGAAATTGTGGATAAAATGGACTTTAAATCTTTATTTAAATGGCTAATTATATAGGTTTTTTCACTGATATGCCCTTTACATTACACTAACTATATTGCATAGTTTTTAGGGTTTTTTTACTGGACTTTTTTTATGACCCTACATCCAAAAAAAAGGACCTCAGGGACACCAATTCCCCACCCCAAACATCACCTAGAACCTAGCAAATATTGTTTAATGACAATTTTTTGAGGGTAAATATCCTTTTTCTTCAGCCTCAGCAGCAGACTTAAAGGTTAAAACATTTTCCGGCCTTGTTTTCTTACTTCCATCACACCAAGGAAGCCTATATGTCCTACCCGTCTTACTTGCAAGAACTGGTGCCTCGTTACCAGACATCACTTTTCCATTAAGACCTTCATCTGCTGTAGTAAAAACAATGGATACCTCATCATAATCGACATTTTTTGAGTAATACAGCCAAGAGGCAAAACCCACCAAAAGCAAGACTATGACAAAAAATATCAGAAAAGTCATAAGCCTCAACATATTGATTTTTTTTGACCTATGGGGTATACTCACAGAACATTATTTTAAACGGCGGCTACGGAGCTTCCATAAAGAAAACATAAAGAATTAAAAAGTCATGGCAACAAAAAAGGCCGGTGGTACCGCAAAAAACCTAACAGATTCAAAACCAAAATTTCTTGGAGTGAAGCTATATCACGGAGAGACTGCTAAATCTGGCTCTATCATCATTCGCCAGCGTGGCACAAAAGTTCTCCCTGGTAAAAATGTAGGTCTTGGAAGAGATCACACTATCTTTGCTCTAAAAGCTGGTAAAGTTGAATTCAAAAACAAACGAAAAACAAACGTAGATAACACAACAAAAGTTTTGAAGATTGTAAACGTTATCTAATCTGACACAAACTCAAAACCTAGAAGCTAGAAAAACCCCAAATGGGGTTTTTCTTTTGTGTATTAAATTTTTATATTGAAACAATGAGCAACAAACAAAACAAAAGCCCCCTAAAAGGGGCTTTTGTGAATGAACGGTTTGAGAATATTTATTGACTATTTTGCCTCGATAGATAGAACGAATGAAGCTTTCTTGTCTCTAACTTCGATATCAATAGTATGTTCCCCTACTTCTTTTAGATGGTTCTCAAGGTTGATGAAGTTTGCTGAAATATCAAGACGTGTTTGTTCTTTGATAGCTGCGATGATCTCTTCCTTATGGATAGCCGCAAAAAGATGTCCTTTTTCATTTGCCTTTTCAGTCAAAACAATGCGAACACCGTTGATATCCTTAAGGTTTTTAATAAGAAGGTCTTCCTGAACTTTTTTATCCTGAGCTTCAGAAATTTTTAGAGTCTCAACACGAAGAAGTGTTTTTGGAGTAGCCATTTCTACAAGACCTTTTGGAATAAGCATGTTTGAAGCATGCCCATCTGCAACCTCTTTTACATCAAACTTTTTACCTAGTTTTGCGATATCTTTTAGAAGAATTACTTTCATAGAAATTTTATTAAATCTTTAATTTTGTTAATTTAAACTGTTTTTATATGGCCCGTTTGGCCGCTTTTGACTGTTTTACCGCTTTCTTGAGCCCTATTTATATCCTAATTTTGCCAATTATGCAACAAATCTATAGCCTTTAACATCTGAGGATCATTGTCCTTTGTCAGCACAAGATCATCAGGAATTTTGACAATATAGTCTGGAGTAAGGCCATTCGCAGATATTGATAGACCGTTTGGTGTAAGCCATCTTGCAATTGTCACCTTTAGATTGGTATCTGGAGTGACAGGGATAAGTTCTTGTACAGAACCCTTTCCAAAAGACTGTGTTCCAACAAGTTTTGCCTTACCTTGCTCATGCAATGCTCCGGCCATTATTTCAGATGCCGACGCAGATCCTCCGTCAATCAAAATAACCATTTTCAAATTGTCATTGAAGACATTGTAACCCTTACTTCTGACAACATCGGTTGGCTTACCTGATTTTACACCATAATCCTCTTGAACAATTGTTTTACCTGATGGCAAGAACCAACTGGACATATCTACAGCTGCGTCAAGATATCCTCCTGGATTTCCTCTAAGATCAAGGACCAATTTGTCAGCGCCAGACATAATAAATTGTCTCAAAGCGTTACGGAAAAGATTTGGAGCATCCGCCGTAAAACTAAAAACTCTAATAACAAACACATCACTGCCGACTTTTTCAGTCTCAAGCGTAGGAATATCAATAGTGTCACGAACAACACTTATATCCATGGGTTTCTTTGCTCCATCTCGAAAAACAGAAAAAACCACAGTTGTACCCTTTTTACCTCTAATCATCTTAACCGCCTCATCAATACTCATATCATTCGTAACGGTAGCATCTATTTTTAAAATCTTATCACCAGACTTTAGACCAGCTTTATCAGCAGGTGTACCTTTCAATGCAGAAATAACTGTCAAAACACCATCCTTCTGCCCAAGTTCCATTCCAACCCCTTCAAAATTACCACTTATTTCACTTTGAAAAATAGCAGACTCGGCTGGTGGAAAGAAAACCGTATAAGGATCACCTAAAGAATCAACCATACCTTTTATTGCACCATAAACACGATCCTGATTTGTGGCGTTTACTATTGGAGTAGTACTTGCATGTTTTGTTGGTACATATTTTTCATCAATTTGAGCCCAAGTCTTCCAGAAAATAGAAAAATCGACATCAGCTGGCTGACTGTCAGTTTTATTTATTACCCCTGCAGCAATCGGACCACTAGTAAGTAATTGTTGTCGCCCTGACAAAACTCCAACCTCGAATATACTGAGCATTAAAACAACCACAACAACACCTGCAACAATTTTTCCAATTATTGTAGAGAAAAAATCAGATAAAGATTTCATATATCTTATGATTGTCTCAAAAATTTACTCCCTGGTCAAACTGCTATATAATTATGAGCATGATACAACGTCACACATATAAAGGTTTGGTCTGGGTAGATCTTGAAACACCCACTCCAGATGAAGTAAGAGACACTATTAAAGAATTTGGAGTTTACCCACCGGTAGCTGATGAGCTCGTCAACCCAACATTAAAACCAAAAGTTGACCTTTACCAAAATTGTATTTACCTTATCCTTCATTTCCCTGCTATCGACCATCACAATCCAAAAGGTTCGAGACAAGAAATTGATTTCATAATCGGCAAGGATTTTTTAATAACAACTCACTATGACAGCATCGACCCGCTTCATCGTTTTTCAAAAGTTTTTGAAGTTAGATCAATACTAGAGAAAGGAGAACACAGCGAACATGCTGGTTTTATTTTTTACTCAATGATTAAGGAGATGTACAGCTTCTTACTTGAAGAATTAGAATAT
>CAINVO010000004.1 GCA_903854195.1 uncultured bacterium
TACAAGATCCAGACCTTACCTCACAGTGGAACAAGTTTGTTGCAAGTAAAGACAGCAAGACTGCACAGGATGGAGCTGTTAAACTCATGTCCTTGCTTAGTGCGAAGATGATTTAGGGCCTCGTGTTTGAAAAGAGGCTGTGAGAGGTGGGGAAGTTGGAGATATAGAAAATTTGCAGTAAAAACATAAACAGTAAATAAAAAACAGGGTCGCATCAATATGATGGACCCTGTTGTGTTTTGAATAGAATTTTTTCAGTTCAGATTTCTTTATTGATAGCTGCGAGTGTTCCTTCAATCACAGCACATGGATTGCGATAGTTTCCAATATCTCCATTGTGGTATTTTACGCCACCATCAGAGAATTTTATTCCTGATGCTGTAGATATAGATACAATTGTATCATCCTCCATGACCCATCCATTTTCACGACCCTGCAGTACACCATGAAGTGCCACCGCTGATTGGGGACAAATGCCGGCCCCTGCTCTTGTGAATTTGGCCCAGGTGTCATTGATTTCATTTTCTTCAACTCTCACAAAGTGTAGGTCGAATTTTTCATACAATGACTTGATACGAGGGAAGCTGACAGGGTCATTGATGTTCATAGCTGATGCTACAGTATCTTTGAATTTTCCTGGCTTGTAGTTTGCAAACGAACTTTCCTCCCAGCGACACAAGGTGTCAGCTGCAGATGCTTGTGCGGCGATGATACCAGGCAAATGATCGATCAATCCGTGCTCTTTTGCACGAAGTAGTCCGATCATGAGTGCCGATAGATTGCCGCCATTTCCGACAGGAATAGAAATCCAATCAGGAACCTTCCATTCGAAGTCTTGAATGATTTCAAGAACGATGGTTTCTTGGCCAACAAGTCGCATGTCGTTTTTGCTATTAACCAAAACGTATTCCGGATGGTTTAAGCTAAACTCTTGAATCAGTTTCATGCACCCATCAAAACCATCCTCATGCTGAAGAGCAATGACTTTGGCTCCATGAGCTTGCGCTTGAAAGAGCTGACTCGCTGCAATTTTTTCTTTCGGCAGAAGCACGACACATGAAAGACGGTCTCTAACGTATGCCGCATAAATTGCAGCAGACGCCGAAGTGTCGCCAGTTGATGCGCAAGCTACACCTTTGATACCGAGCTCTGGATGTTCAAGTTGTAAGCGAAGAGCATCAGAAATCGCAACAGGCATGCCACGATCTTTAAAGCTTTCACTTGGGCCTTGACCCTCCATTTTTATGTAGAGGTTTTTGAGGCCAATTTCTTTTTTCATCCAGTCTGGAATTTCAAACATGTCAGTCTGACCCTCACTCAGAGAAACAATAGCTTCTTCTGGAAATCCCGGAAGAAGTAAGTCTCTCCAAAGCCAGATACCTGAATTGTTCGGGTATGTCTTGCGTTGAGGACCATACCGGAGGCCATCAAAGTGTCTTTGCATTTTGACACCCGAACCTAGATTTTGGCGAATGTATTCCTCGTCACGTTTGACGAGTAAAATTTCACCAGTTTTTGGATCGGTGTAGATGAAGCGGTCGGGAGAATGAATATTCCCTGTAACTACTCCTTCGTGCCAAAAACGGTAGGGGTCACCTTTGGGGTTGTTGCCCACTATCATTGCACGACCACTTGATAAGTGGGTATCTGATTTTTTTCTCATAATTGTCAATAACTCTGTTTCCGATATTAGCATAAGGTTGGGGTATTGCAATAGATAAAAAATGTGTTATTAAAAAATTTGCAATAAATCCAGTCTCGGACAATAATTGTGAGGCTGTTGAAAAAGAGAAAGAAAAGAAATTTTTTTAGTTAAGCAAAATGTAAAAAGGAGAGATGCCAGAGCGGTTGAATGGGCTACCCTGGAAAGGTAGTATGTCCGAAAGGGCATCGAGGGTTCGAATCCCTCTCTCTCCGCCAGGAAAACTTAGTATCGGCATGACCCACAGGCTTAGGTTTGTAGGGCAACCCATTCGCCTTCGCTATACAAATAAACAAATGTAATCTATTATAATGTGTATGAAAAAAATTATTATTTTAATAATACTGCTCTTAGTAGGAGGCGCTCTTTTTTGGCTATTCAATAATCAGTTAGCAATTAAAAATGAATTTGGAAAAAGGGCTTTTCAGGATCAAAAATATCAGAATGCCATAAATATCTTTACTGAAGTTTTGTCTAAAGACAAAAATAATCAAGATGCATATTTCTTTCGAGGTGCGACATATTCTGCAAGACAGGAATGGGAAAAATGTATCAGTGATTTTTCTACGGTGATAAGTTTAAATAGCAAATATTCAAATTATTCGAATGCTTACTGGAGCAGAGGATATTGCTATGCGAACTCCGGCGTACTTTCTGAGGCCATTGATGACTATACTCGATCATTAGAGCTAGGTACTAATTTTACTGCCCTTGTTTATGAAAACAGAGCTAAGGCATATCTCAATAACTTGCAGATTGACGAAGCTGAGAAAGATTGGCGTACAGTGCTTCAACTAGATCCAAATAACACAATGGCAAGGGAAGCACTTGAGGCTATCACACAAGCTAAAACAGATCCTAATTATGACCCTAAATTATTTTTAGACTCCACTAAAAACAAAAAGTATTAAATAGATACCTCCTGCAGCACAGCCAAACATGCTGTAAAGTTCTATAATAAAGTTTTAAATAAATATCCCCGACCCACACACCTCAAATTGGTCGATTGAAATATGCTAAAATATCCTTACAAGGTCTTACCCGTTGGGTACTGAACCTACGATGCCCCGCAGTGAACGAACGTAGTGAGTGAACAAGGAGAGAAGAAAAGCCCTGAGGGCTTTTCGTGAGGGATTCGAAAAGGATGAATATATCGCACGGAGCGCAGCGAGTACGATATGAAGCCTGTACCGAAGCCGTAAGCTTCGAATCCCTTAGGATCACGGAATTTTTCAGCAGAAAAATATCCGTGACCGAATCCATCTCTGTTCTAAAATTTTGTCATCTATTTTTCTAATGCTACAATCTCATTATGGCAGATAAATATTCAGCAGTTTGGGTCTCACACTCTTCAATGGGAGATTTTTTGAAATGTCCTCGTCTTTACTACTTGCATAATGTTTATAAAAATCCAAAAACTGGAAAAAAGATTAATCTAGTTTCTCCAGCTCTTTCCCTAGGATCCGCAGTTCATGAAGTTGTTGAAGGTTTGGCCGACTATCCCGCTGAAAAAAGATTTGAAAACCCAACGGAGCTTCTTGAAAGATTTGAGAAAGTTTGGGAAAAATTTTCTGGAAAAAAGGGTGGGTTTAAAACGGAGGATGAAGAAACGGAAGCTAAAGCCCGCGGTATCCAAATGATAAAAAGGGTAATCGAAAATCCTGGACCACTCAAAGAAAAGATAATAAAGCTTAAAGATGGTTCAAATGGAATGTTGCCAAATTTTTATCTTTCTGAAAAGGATAATATTATTTTGTGCGGAAGAATTGACTGGTTAGAGTATAAAACGGAAGATGACAGTATTCATATTTTGGATTTTAAAACAGGAAAAAATGGAGAGAAAGAAGAGTCTCTTCAATTGCCAATCTACCAACTACTTTTAAATAAGTTACAGAAAAGAAAAGTTTCAGGCGCTTCATATTGGTATTTGGATTCTGAGAATGAACCAAAAGAAGTTTCGTTACCAAATTTAGAGGAATCATACGATAGGGTATATAAAGTTGCGAAAGAGGTTTCCGATGCTAGAGCCCGCGCCTTAAAAGAAGGCGCTGAAAAAGTTTTTATATGTCCTCGGGGTGAGGCGGGCTGCTTCGGTTGTGCACCTTTTGAAAAGATTCTTCGGGGTGAAGCGGAGTCACTTGGAACAGGTGAATGGGGTCAGGAGATGTATTTGGTATAGTGATTTAAAATTGAACCCCTTTATCTATAATCTGTTTTCGGTTATTATGACTTTCTAGATAATTTTTTATCTAATGGAGAGATGGGTGAGTGGTTTAAACCAGCGGTTTACTAAACCGCCGGGCTCTAATCGGCCCCGGGAGTTCGAATCTCCCTCTCTCCGCAGACCATATTTTTTATCGAGGGACTGACTCACTGGAGGCAGTTGAGCGACCGAGATAGATAAATATTTGAAGAAAAAATCTCACATTTTCGTGAGGTTTTTTCTTTGCGTTTAGATTATTTCTGCAACGTCAGTATCTTCTGCGTCAGCACCATCTTCGTCTTGATGCATGCCATCAACTCCCGTTTTTCAATCGTTGATCCCTCTTTCAGGAGATACTTCGCATATCCTCGAAGGTCTAATTCTTTGACTACCTCCGTCTTATTGCTCGTCATAAAATTCCTTTGAAATTTGTTTAGTCGCTCTACCTCTTCCTCGAACTTGTGCCGCATCCCAATCTCATTGATATCGAGGTCGTCTATTATTTTGACTAGCTGGTCGATGAGATCCTCCTCTCGCATATATCCACCTTTGCAGTTCAGGTCTCTTGCTCGTGAGCATCCGTAGTAGACGTACCTTGCTGTAGTGCCATCTTTCAATTGCTTGTATTTCTCATCCGCCGATATGCCTGATCCGCAGTGCCCACAGTTGAGTAGCTTTGTGAAGGCAAATTCCTTCATTTCGGATTTCACGATATGGTCACGCTTCAGTTGGGTCTGCACCGCTTCGAATAATTCCTTCGGTATAAGCGGTTCATGTTTTCCGGTATACCAGTTGCCACTTTTCTCTGGGTATTCGAATACTCCGTAATAGAATGGATTTTGCAGGATCAGATATATGTTTCCAAGAGCCAGATTCTTATTTCCCTTCGACTTGAAGTTCAGCTCGAACTTCAGCCATTGATGCACTTTTCTGCCTGACCATTTTTCATTCGCCACCTTGTTGAACATCTGCTTGATTATCGGCCCACGCTCAGGATCGATGATTGCGTGGCATCTCTTGTCTACATTCTTGCTATTTAGATATCCTGTCGGTGCTACTCCTGGTCGCAATCCCATCTCGCATCTTGTCCTCAAGCCTCGCTTCACGTTGATTGCTCGGTTGTCGTTCTCCAACTTCGCTTGCGATCCAAGAATCATCAGCAGAAATTTCTCATTTGGATTGTTGGTAAATGTCTGACTGAATGTTCGCACCTCGACGAGTAATTTTGCATCTATCAAGTCCACGATTCTTCCTAGGTCTCCTGCGTTTCTTGATATACGGTCAGCTGCCCACGTCAGTATTCCATTGAACTTGCCTTGCCGTATCTCATCCACGATCTCATTGAAGATCGGTCGCTTGCCTGTTTCTTTTGCTGAGTGAGATTCTCGCTTGATAACTACTATTTCCAGCCCCTCCCGATCAGCCAGTTGGAGCATCTCCTTGATCTGGCTGTCTATGGAGAGGACTTGGCGTTCCTCGCTTTCTGTCGACTTACGTGCGTAAAGGCAGTATTTAACCTTTACGGGGATTGCTACTTTGGCCTCAACCCCATCTGGCCTTTGTGTTTGTATATTTGTCATACAATACAAGGGATGACGCAACTCGTCCAAGGAGTCCAGAGCGTCCTAGGGTCTTGAAGTTGGTAACTAAATACGCCTGAAATGACTACACTTATAAGTTAATTTATGGTATAGTATTTTTCAATTATGTTAAACCAACCACAAAATTCAGGTTTAGATATTCTTAAAGCCGATATTAAATTCTCAGATTTTATCGGTCAGGAAAAGCTAATGACAGATTTAAAAAACCGAATATCTTTTGCAAAATCAAATAAAAAGAATCTACCACACATCATGCTAAGTGCTTCGCCTGAAATGGGAAAAGTTACCTTAGCTAAAGCCGTAGCAGATGAGATTGGTGTCAAAGCAGTATCTCTATCATCTCAGAAAATTAAATTAGTTGGTGATTTGGCCTCTGTTCTCACAAACCTATCACCAGGAGATATTCTTGTTGTCGAAGATATTTCTGGTTTTAATAAATCAATCGACAATCTTCTTTATCAAGCCATTGAATCTGGTTTAATAGATATAGTAATTGGCAAGGGATCTTCTGCTAGAACGGTGCAACTCGAACTCCCTCCTTTCACAGTTATTACTACCACTTCCAAACCTTGGCAAATTGATGAAAAAATCCGTAGATGGTTCGTTGTGTATGATTTTGCTCCATATACGAAAGAAAATGTTAGAGATATTTTTATAAAGTTAGCTAAAAAACAAGGGTTTGAGATTGATAAAGAAGCAGCAGGTGCGCTTGTTGGTTTTTGTAACGGATCTCCTGGAAATATTGCTGTGTTTGTAAAAAGAATTTCTCATTACATTAACGATATTTCTTCTGATATGAAGATTGGTTTGCAACACATTCCCAAAATTCTTGGTCATCTTGGTTATGGAGAGAGCTACCCTCAATCCTTGAGTACCGCAGATAAATTTTCTCATATGTCCGGATTAGATTTTGAAAGATGGACCGCTGATCATTTTCGTCACGAAGGATATAAAGTTGAAATGACAAAAGCAACAGGAGACCACGGTATAGACCTTTTACTCTATAAGGAAAACAATTTAGTTGCCGCTGTTCAGTGCAAATGTTGGGATGGTTCAATTGGAGAACCTGTGGTCAGAGACTTTTACGGAGCATTAATGAGCAGTAAAGCACCGAAGGGATATATTTATGCAACCACCACCTTCACTCAACAAGCAGTTGATTTTATACAAGACAAGCAAATTGAGCTTGTGGATCTTGAAAAGTTAATAACAATTTCTAAAATATGAACCAAGGGGACACGGAACACGTTTTAAAATCTCTTGATGCCCGATTTGAGGAATGGCTCAAAAACCACGGCGACCTCTGGACGAAGCTGATTTTTGAGTCAAGAAAATTCTATGACAGCGTTCTAGCCTTAAGTGTTGCAATCGTCGGTATAATTATACCGATCACACTTAATTCATCGGCAGAAATTAATCGTACCACCCTTCTTTTATCCGCCGTTATTTTTCTGGTAGAGATTTTAGTTGGTATTTTCGGTAGATTTTTTGTTATACGAAAAGACATAAAAACATGGCCAGACGAACTTAGAAAAATGGAAGCTAGCTACAAAGCATCCAAAGCTATTATTCGTGACGAAGGCATTAACGATGATAGTCTCACAAAAATAGAAAAAATATTTTCAACTGAAAAAAGACATATTTTCGATATTTTTAAATGGATATTCATGCCATTATTTGCAGTAGGCCTTATACTTCTTACATCTTCTTTTATTTTTCATAGCTCAAAAATACATAGACCACATAGGTCATTCTCCGACTATTCTCGGAATGTAGAGTTTAGATAAATACGGCAAAAAGTGACAAAGGTCTTCTCGTGTCACATTTGTAACATTTTTCCCAAAATATCCTTATTCTCCTTCATTTGGTGGTTTGAATAGCACAGTGCCTTTCCGTGTGCTAAGTGTGCCATTTGGTCAAGAAATCCGAAAGTAAATGGGACGCTGATTTTCTTGGCGTCCCATTCAAAAATTCCTATTTCCATCCTTACACTGCTTGGTCATTTTAAAATCACTTATCAAATATCTACACTTTTGAAACTATCGTATACGAGTCCCAAATGTCCCATTTACCAAAATGAAATTGGCACACTATTTCGTAGACTGTGCCATGTTCCAACATTCTGAAATATCCTTGTGGTGCTTGATAAGTATCCCTCGAAACTGACGAAAAGTGCCATTTTGCTACACCCCCTATCTGTGTGCCAAATTGTGCCAATTTGAGTAAAAAATATAGCGACCTACTCCCATCAAAACGCAGATTGGAATTTTCTCCAAAGAACCCTTATACTGCTTGGTATTGGTTAGTTCGCAACTGACTCACACCGCAAGATCGAAAAACCCGAGATTCTTTCTCGGGTTTTTTGATTTCTGTGGGTAGAGAGAGGATGTGAGATTGATAGAATCTTTATACTCCTCGACATATTTTCAAAAGTTGCACCCATATGTTATTGTGCCATCAGTAACTAAAATTTGAACAAGAAAGGAAAATGTGAAAAAGAAAGCCGAATTCCTACCTGAACCGGGGGACTATGAAGGAAAGTGCCCCAAGTGCAATACTGTCATCAAGACAACTGAAAAGGATATTGTTCTCAGTGGCAGTCCTCCCGAATTTCCTACCCACATCCGGGGTCATTGTCATTTTGCTGTCCCAATGACTCTCGTCAAACCAAAAAAGTCCTGACTTGGAGCAGAATCTCACAGAGGTTCTGATTTCGGTCAGGACTTTCTGTTAAATATTAAGGGGTGTTTTTACTATCCACACTTTTTTCTTTTTTAAATCTCAGTATAAATAAATAGTGTATAATATAAGCAATTATTTTATTATTAATGCGGTTATTTTATTTAAGAAAATGAAAAAAATACTTATTGGTTTGGTAGCGCTCACACTTGTTTTGTCTGCAGGACAAACATTTGCAAGTGCAACAGCGGCAACTCCTCAGTGTTATACGTTCAACAATGAACTTTATTATAAACAGGATGTTCTTTTTGGTTACAATCAGGACATTGCCTTTAATCCTGCTAATGATGTTAAAAATCTTCAGCAGATTTTGATTTCAAAAGAAGGGGCAACAATTAGCGATAAGGCCGGAGCTTTTCGTGAAGGCACAGCTGCTGCAGTTATTGCTTTTCAGACTAAGTACAATCTGGTTAAAACAGGCGTAGTTAGTTTGGATACAAAAACTCAATTAAACCAATTGTATGGTTGTATTTCAGCATCAAAAATTACTCTTGATACACAGAAAAAAGATGTAAATGTGACACAGGGTTCTTCAGTTCAGATAAAGTGGACTGCTTCAAAAATTCCTGCATCTGCAACTTTGAAAATTGCTCTTGTTAATACAAGTTCAAGTACAATATCTGTATCAGCTACAACAACTATTCAAACAGGGGTAGCTTCAACAACTTTGACTTTACCTTCAACTCTTGCGATCGGTACATACAAAGTTCAACTTTCAATCACTAATGGTGCATCAACAGAAGGAAAGGGTCTTATAAACTTAGTAGCTTCAAATCCATCAATCAGTATTAGCTCTCCAGTAAGCGGTTCGTCATTTATTCCTGGTAAGGATGTGTCAATCGGTTGGACAGTCGGAGGTCTTGTAAATAAAGTAGATGTATCTGTTGTTAATGCAGCTGGTACTTCTTCTGTAACCTTGAAAAACAACATTGCAGTTGTTTCAGGACAATTAAACTCTCTAACATGGAAGATTCCAAAAACTTTTGCTTTTGATACCTACAAGATTTTGTTTAAGGGTGTGGATGCTTCTAGTCCAATTTCAGCATCAACAACTATTTCTGTTATAGCTGATAGTACTTTGGTTCCAACAAAACCAATTTCAGTATCTGCAACAAAAGGTGCGGTGTGTGGAGGTCAAGTTTCTCTAACATGGGCAACAACTACAGGCGCAACAAGTTACAATATTTATCGTTTGTCTGGTGGAACTTATGTAACTGTTAAAACTGGAGCTACTTCAACAAACTTTACTGATACGGTTGTTCCAGGATCAAAAGCTTATTATAAGGTTTCTGCAGTCAACGCAAACGGCGAATCAGTTTTGAGTGCTGATACTTCAACTGTATCTTCAGCTGTTTGTACAGTTCTTGCTATAACTGCTGCTCCAGCAAAACCAGTAGTCACAACAAGTTCAGTTTGTGGAGGAAACACTACTGTCTCTTGGTCACCTGTAACTGGAGCTGCAACTTATAACCTATACCGCTCAACAGCTGCGAACGTAGCGGCTACTCTTGTTAAGTCTTCGATTTCAGATACAAATGTAAACGATAATCCAGGACAAGGAAATTTCTATTATTACGTTAGTGCGGTTAATTCAGTGGGAGAGTCCGCAAGAAGTGTTGCTGACGCCGCAAAAGGATCATCTGCATGTTTGACACCTTCTATTACAAAGCTATCACCGTTGCCTGGTATTATTGGAACTCAAGAGACAATCAATGGTGCTTCGTTTTCAGTAACAGGTAACACTGTTGTTCTTGGAGGCATAAGTATTCCAAATCTAATATCTGTTGATGGTAAAACAATTCTGTTCACTGTTCCTTCACAGGTTTCATTAGGTTCTCAACAAATATCTGTCGGTAATGTTAATGGAACAAGTTCAGCTAGTTCCCTTACTATTGTTTCTTCAACTGTTACATCTGTTCCACCAAAACCTGTTGTAACAGCAACAACAGGCTCAGCATGTGGAGGACAGATTTCTGTATCTTGGTCAACAAGTACAAGTGCAACAAGTTATAATATTTATTCTTCAAATTCATCAAGCGCTTCAACTTTCCGCTTGGTCAAATCAAATTCAACAAGTACAAGTTACTCTGATCTAGCAAGCCCAGGAGCAACAGTTTATTACAAGGTTTCTGGTGTTAATGCAGTTGGTGAGTCAGTTGTAAGTGCTGTTGATTCTGCAAAGGCTTCAGCTGTTTGTACACTTCCTGCAATTACTGCTGCTCCAGCAAAACCAGTAGTCACAACAAGTTCAGTTTGTGGAGGTAATGTAAACGTAGCGTGGACTGCAGTTACTGGTGCAACAAGTTACAATGTCTACCGTTCAACTGCAACAAACGTAGCAGCAACTCTTGCTAAGTCAGCAGTAGTAGGAACAAGTACTGTAGATAAACCTGGTAGTTTACTTGGAAATTTCTATTACTACATCAGTGCAGTTAATTCTGTGGGTGAGTCTGCAAGAAGTACCGTTGGTTACGGTAAGGCATCTGGTCTATGTGTGAATTCATCTTCAACAACAATTTAGGAAATTGACCAGATTTTTGGATTAATTCCAAATTTAAAAAACAGCCAGATTGAAGTCCAATCTGGCTGTTTTTTTGCTATACTGGACACCTGACATGCAAAACAATAATAAAGATAAAACAAACAGTCTGTTTACACTTTTAAAACCATACACCATATGGGTTGGCTTAATTGTTGTTCTGACAGTTCTTAGTAACGGACTTAACTTAGCCGTCCCTAAAATCATGGCAAATGCTATTGATTCGTACACGAAAGGTAGTTTTGTTTTAAATAATATGATGATTGAGTTCTCTTTGGTTGCCTTGGGTATTTTTATTTTTACGTATCTTCAAAGTATTGTTCAGACATATACCTCAGAAAAGGTGGCTAAAGATTTGAGATCCAATCTTACAGAAAAAATTTCTATACAGGATTACTCCTATATTCAAAAAGTTACACCAGCAAAGCTCTTAACAAATCTAACATCTGACGTTGATGCTATAAAAACTTTTGTCTCACAAGCAATCGCGTCTATTATTTCATCCTTCTTTCTTATTATTGGAGCTAGTGTTCTACTACTTATCATAGATTGGAAACTTGCATTGGCAGTACTTGGGGTTGTTCCAATCATTGGTTTTACATTTTATTTTGTACTCGCAAAAGTTCGCAAACTTTTTACAAAATCTCAGGAGGCAATAGATTGGCTTAATAAAGTAATAAATGAGAGTATTTTAGGTTCTGGTTTGATACGACTGTTAAACTCACAAGAGTATGAATACCAGAAATTTCTAGCCGCAAACGATGAAGCTAAAAATGTAAGTTTGAAGATTTTAGGTATGTTTGCTAGTTTAATTCCAGCTATCACATTTTGTACAAATATTTCCACTCTAATTATTCTCGGACTTGGAGGACATTTTGTTATTACAGGAAGTATGAGTCTTGGAAATTTTTCAGCATTCTATAGTTATATTGCAATTTTGATTTTCCCAATTCTTATTATTGGTTTTATGACAAACGTAATTGCTCAGGCTTCTGCATCATATGGCCGCATTTCAGAGGTTTTGTATGCAGAGCATAGAAAGGATGTTGGAACTATTGTAGAAAATTTACAAGGAAATATCGACATTAAAAATATTTCTGTAATGTTTGGTCAAAAATGTGTTTTAAATGACATTACTTTTTCAATAAAAGCTGGCACAAAAAATGCGATTATTGGACCAACTGCAGCGGGGAAGACTCAACTCCTCTATCTCCTTACTGGTCTTCTTGAGCCAACATCTGGTGTTATTGAATACGATGGAAAAAATATTGATTCATATCAAAAGCAGTCGTTGCATCAGCAGGTTGGATTTGTTTTTCAAGATAGTATTATTTTCAATTTAACCTTACGTGAAAACATTGCGTTTAGTAATACAGCAAAAGATGAGGATGTTAGAAAGGCGATTGAAACAGCTGAACTTTCAGATTTTATTGATGCACTTCCAGAAAAATTAGATACGATTGTTTCAGAACGAGGAACAAGTCTTTCTGGTGGTCAAAAGCAGAGAATAATGCTTGCTCGTGCACTAGCACTCAATCCAAAAGTTCTTTTGTTGGATGATTTTACTGCACGGGTTGATACGAACACTGAGCAGAAAATTTTGAAAAATGTTGAAAAAAATTATCCAGGCATGACACTGTTGTCGGTGACTCAAAAAGTTTCTTCCATTGAACATTATGATCAAGTGATTCTTCTTATGGAAGGGGAGGTGTTAGCTAAAGGAACGCATAAAGAGCTTATGGATACGTCACCGGAATATGTTCAGATTTTTGATTCACAAAAAAGTACAAATAATTATGAAAAAAAAGCCTAACTATTTAGCAAAATTATTTATGAACTACACACTTAACAAATCTGAAGAAAGCGAGCGTAAGACAAGCCTTCTTGATGCTTTGAAAAAAATGGTGCCTTTTATGGCGGGTGAGAAAAAAAATATTATTATCGCCCTGATTGCGATTTTGATAACATCCGCTTCAAGTTTGGTGGGGCCTATTATAATTGGAAGGGTTATTGATACCTCTATCCGAAATAAAGACTATTATGGTGTACTTGTTTCCGCAGGAATACTTCTTGGTATATATATCATAAGCCTTTTTTCAAACTATATTCAAATAAAAAGAATGGGAGGTGTTGGGCGAAGAATCCTTTTTAATTTAAGAAATACTATTTTTAATAAGCTTCAGGAACTACCGGTGGCTTTTTTTAATCAAAATAAAGCGGGGGATTTAATTTCACGTATCAACAATGATACAGACCAGCTCAACCAATTTTTCTCACAGGCCTTGATGCAATTTGTCGGAAACTTTTTTCTTATTCTTGGGGCAGGAGTATTTCTACTTATCTTAAATGTTAGATTGGGCGCTGCATCTTTAGCTCCAGCTTTGATCGTATTACTTTTAACTCAGTTAGTGTCTAGTTTTGTTAAGAGAAAAAATCTTAAAAACCTACAGAGTCTTGGGGGTATGAGTGCTGAAATTCAGGAGAGTATAAATAATTTTAGAGTGATTATTGCCTTCAACCGTTTGGATTATTTCCGTAAAAAATTTGAAAGTGTAAATGAACAAAATTTTAAATCTGCAGTTGGGGCAGGTCTTGCAAACAGTATTTTTATACCTATATATGGTTTTGCTTCCAACCTTGCGCAGATTATCGTTCTTTCGTACGGTATATATCTTATAGGTGTTGGACAGTTAACACTCGGCCTGCTCATTGGTTTCTTGTTGTATGTAAATAGTTTCTATACTCCACTTAGACAACTTGCGTCAGTGTGGTCATCACTTCAACAGGCTCTTGCTGGGCTCGATCGTATTTCTGAGGTTCTTGCACTATCTTCAAATCTTCAGATTGTTGAGGATAAAAACTCATCTACTTCAGACTATCTTCTTGAATTTAAAAATGTATCTTTTGGATATCCAGATGGTGACAAGCTCTTGCAAAATATTAATCTTAAATTTGAGAAAGGAAAAACGTATGCATTAGTCGGTCCAACTGGGGGAGGAAAAACAACCACTGCTTCCTTGATGGCTAGATTGTATGATCCAACTGAAGGCCAAATATTTCTTGGTGGAAAAGATATTAGGAGTTACAAATCAAGTGAAAGAACTCAAAAAATTGGATTTATTTTGCAGGAACCTTTTTTGTTTACAGGCACTGTAAGAGATAATCTTGTTTATGGAAATGATGAGTTCAAAAATTATTCCAATGAGGAGTTGAGAGATGTTTTAGAAAAAGCTAATCTTTCAAATTTACTTGCACGTTTTGAACAAGGTCTTGAGACTTTAATAACTGCGGGTGGTGATGCAATTAGTTTGGGACAGAAACAACTCATTGCTTTTATTCGTGCAGTTTTACGTAATCCAGATATTCTTATCCTAGATGAAGCTACGGCAAATATTGATACAGTGACAGAACAGCTACTAGAAGATATTTTGGCCAAGCTTCCAAATAAAACAACAAAAGTTATTATTGCTCATCGCTTAAATACAATAAATAACGCTGATGAAATATTTTTTGTAAACGGAGGAAGTGTTACTAATGCTGGATCTATAGAGTCAGCCATTGAGATGCTTCTTCATGGAAAGAGAGAAAGTTAATCTTACAATGCTATAATAATATTATGAAACTTATACTTACATCAGCCGGTTTTGTTAATAAGGAGATTTTACAGGTTTTTACTGAACAAATTTCAACACCAATTGTGGAAAGTAAAATTCTTGTGATCTCGTGTGCCCAAAGTCCAGAGGAAGAATTTTATGTAAATAAATCAAAAGAAGAAATTGTTCAAATTGGTTTTGAAAATATTACATTAGTAAACCTAATTACTGTTGATGAATCTTTTGTTTCAAATCTTTCAGCTACAGAAAATTTTGATGTAATCTATGTCTGTGGTGGAAACACTTTTACTATTTTGGGTAAGCTCGTCGAGTCTGGTTTGGATAAATTTATTATTGAGCAACTAATGTTAGGTACTATATATGTAGGTGTTTCGGCTGGAAGTATTATCGCTGGACCAAGTATTGAAGTTGCCGGCTGGGGAAGCGAGGGGGATAAAAATGAAGTTGGATTGCAAGATCTTTCTGGTTTTAATTTTACCGACATTGCAGTTTATCCTCACTATCATGTGGAATTGCAGGGAGAGGTTGAAGAGTTCAGAAAGAAGGTGTCATATAGGGTTGTGGAACTTACAAACAATCAGGCAGTTTTTGTAGATGGTCATGATGTTAAAATGATTGGAACTGCATAAGATTTGAGCTATTATATACATATGAAAATTAAAAATCTGCCACTTATAGTGGGTATTGCATTACCAGTATTGTTTATTTTAATTGTCTCTATTGTTATTTTTGCCCCATCATTTTTTATAAATCCTCAATATAATTTTGTTTACACTTATCAAAACAATTATTATCAAGATGGCCAGATATACAAAAATAATTATAAAGTGGAGGACGGTCATATTGTTTTAGATCCAAACATTTTGGCTGCAGTAAATAATGCACTAAATAATTCTACTACCGTAAAATATCAAGCTGATGCTCCAAATTTGTATCTATATGATGTAAAGACAAATTCTTCCCATCAGATCAGCTTTGATGATGCAAAAAAACTTTCTGTTGATCCAGGACCATCATCTCCAGATGGATACACAGTTTCATATGAATATAGTAATAATGGCATTTTTGATGTTTTTGGCTCAAACAATAATAACGGTGACGGATACTTTATTTCTAAAGGGGATGGTAGAAAGAAATTAGGAAACCTGGTTGATTTTGATGGTTGGAACCGCGGGAGTTTTAGACTTATTGGTTGGATAAAATAAATTTATGGACAAACAACAAATAATATCACTAATAAAAGGGAAGTTATCTTCAGGAGCTATCTCTAAGGATGATTTGCTGAATATTGTAAATGAAGGTGCTTCAAATCAAAATGATTCTATTCGGCAGATGGTGAGTCATACTGATACGAATGTAGTTAAAGATGTTGAAACAGAGGATACTTCAAAAAATTTAATACATACTTTTTATGGCATTGGGGCAATTATTGCTATTGTAGGTGTGGTTATTTTAGTTGCTCAAAATTGGAACGAAATTGGTTTTGGAGGAAGATTGTTGGTTACATTAGGAATTTCTTTTGCTACTTATGTATCAGGTTTGCTTCTCAGAAAGGCAGAGCAAAATACTATCTCTCAGGTTATGTTTACTATTTCTGCAGCGCTTGCACCACTTGGTGTATATGTACTTCTAAGTGAGGCGTCAGTAAACTTTACATCAGGAACACAATTTTTAATTGCTTCAGCATTGTTTATTTTGTACGGTTCAGCTTTTGTTATAAGTAAGAAGAATATTTTATTTTTGATTACTGTAGCCTTTGCGACATGGGCGTACTTTGCACTTTTTGTAAATATATTTTCACAAAATTTTATTTATGATGGTAACCTGTTAAAATGGGCAACAATATTGCTAGGAGTGGCTTATATTTTTATTTCGTATGGATATAAATTTATTTTTTCATCTACAGAGCATTCTGGCCTTAAAGAGAAGAAATCAACACAAGATGTCTTGTATGGACTAGGAACTTTGGCAATTCTTGGAGCAGGGATAATGTTAAATGGAATTTATGATCTATTGTTTATTGCTCTAATCTTTGCTGCTTTTTATGGAAGTGTTTATCTTAGAAGTCGATCGATGCTTATTTTTGGAGCGATATTTCTCATGGCACATATTATGAAATTAACTTCACAATATTTTGTAGATTCGATTGGCTGGCCAGTCGCTCTAATTTTTGTTGGATTTTTTGTGATCGGGGTAGGTTACATGACGTTCTATCTAAACAATAAATTTATATCAGGAAAATAGCATCCTGTAATAAAACTGATTCTAAATTGTAATAATAAAGATGCCTGAAAACAAAAGAGATTGGAGTGTTTTTATAAGCAGTATATTTTTTGTTTTGGGCTTTTCTATTATCTTTTCACTAGTCGGAATACTTTTGCAAACTGCGCTTTCTCATTCAGGCCCCGTCGTAGGTGTGTGGCTTGGACGAATAGGAGGTGTGATAATCATTTTTTTTGGTCTATTTCTTCTTGGTCTTATCTCTCCAAGTTTTTTACAACAAAAGCATGGTTTTCTTGTAAAAAGAAAATTTAAGTCTTATTACGTAACTTCTTTTGTTTTCGGTGCCGCTTTTGCTGTAGGTTGGACACCTTGCGTTAGTGCAGCCCTTGGAGCTATCCTAGCTTTGGCAGCAACGCAAGCCGCAAGTGCTTTTATTCTTTTATTTTCTTATACTCTTGGTATTGGCGTACCATTTCTACTTGTTGGTCTTTTTACTAATCAGGCCCAAAATCTTATTGATAGAGCGGGAAAATGGATTTCATATTTTCAGTATATTTTTGGGGCGCTACTCGTGCTTATGGGAATTTTTATATTTACGGGAGATCTTAGTAAAATTGCCAACTTTCAATTTTTAACTAGTATCTTAACTTCACTAAATTTTGGAACAAGTGTAGGGGGAGATATTCATTCACTTAATATTATAAACATACTAGTAGCTTTTTTTGCAGGCCTAGGTTCATTTTTAAGTCCATGTATTTTACCAATTATCCCAGGATTCTTGACGTACCTTGCTTCAACATCTGTTAAGAATTCTGAGATAAATAATTTGCAAAAATAAAATGATTAAATCAAATCCAAAAACAAAAAATATTATTCTCGGACTTGTAGTTCTGATTATTGTTTTTTTGATCTGGTATTTGGAATCAAAAAAGCCAGTCGTTTTAGGTGGAGGGTTGTCGACGGGAAAGGATCTTTTGATAAATACGGCAAGTTCATCAAAAAACACCCTAGGTTTTGTTTCAGATCGCTCTTCAATTGTGGAGCAAAAAAACACAAAGTATTCAAAAGCAAAGGAGATTCAGGATCCACAAGGGTTTGTGAACTCAGCACCATTTACACTTTCTAATATCGCTGGAAAAAAAGTTATTCTTTTGGATTTTTGGACATATAGCTGTATAAATTGTCAGCGGACGATCCCATATCTAAATGCCTGGTATAAAAAATACAAGGATCTCGGTCTAGAAATTGTTGGAATTCATACTCCAGAATTTGATTTTGAGAAAGACTATAACAATGTTTCAAAAGCCGTTTCGGATCTTGGAATAAGATATCCTGTTGTTCTTGATAGTAACCAAGGTACATGGAATGCTTATGCCAATTTATATTGGCCACATGAATATCTTGTAGACATTGATGGATTTATTGTCCATGATCATATTGGAGAGGGTTCATATAGTGACACGGAACAAGCAATCCAAAATGCACTAAAAGAAAGAAGTGATGCTTTGGGACTTGGGTTGAATATTCCAACATCAATAGTCAGTCCGTCTGACGCTATTAGTTTGAATCAGTCGCGAGTGGGAAGTCAGGAAACTTATTTTGGATCGGACAGAAATGTTTATCTTGAAAATGGAAAACAGGGAACCACAGGATCCCAAAGTTTGTTGTTGCCTACAAATCAATCAGGTTTAAAATATGGAGCATTGTATCTTGGTGGTGTGTGGAATTTTACTGGTGAGTATGCAGAAAATACTAGCGCTACTGCAAAAATTTTATATCACTATGATGCAAAAAATGTTTATTTTGTAGCAAGCGGAGACAGTTCGATTTTAAGTGGAACTTCTTCTGCCGGGGTACCAATAAAAATATTTCAGGATGGTAAACTGATAAATACAATGATAATTAAAAGTAATAAACTTTATACTCTTATTCAGGGGTCAGATTATGGGCAACACGATTTAGAAATTGAAGTTGATGGCTCTGGGCTTCAGGCGTTCACATTTACTTTTGGATAATTATTTTGTTTTTAGATACTTTACTCCCATCATTTTTTAAGCTAGTCTTGCCTCAGAGTCAGATAAAACTGACATTATTAGTTTGGAATACTCACAAGGTATTTCAACAAGCCTATACCGCGCGGCTTTAAAGCGTGACAATCGAACATTGAAATCAAATTAAAGGAGGATTTCTAATGATAAAGCTATCTAACGGCCATGAGTTTGAATACATGGTCGCATCTGGAGCCTTAGCTTTTGATGGCAAAGGCTGGCTTTGGGAACGGCCACTTGTGTGGCTAGGATTGATCAAACCAGAGCTTTTTACTGTCGTGATTAAAACCCTAACGCTTCATCCGCGTAAAGGGAATTTGCGATGGTGGAAACCTTGGGAATGTGTCAGTTTAATTCCCGGAGGATCGGTCAACAAAATCGGTTTAACCAACAAGGGTATTCGTTGGTGGTGTGAAAACATCGGATGGAATATTGATTATCAAAAATACCCTACAGTGGGTTCAATTTTTGGTGATCAAGATGAATTGGTGGAAATGGCAGAAATTTTGAATAGTTTTGATTTTGTTGCACTAGAGGTTAATCCTTCATGTCCAAACACAGGTCATTCTTTTCAAACAACTGAAGATATTATCAAAATGGTTAAGGCTGTTAAGAAAATATCGTTCCATCCCATCATCGTCAAAGTCTCCGTTGATCAGGACATCGTGGCGATCGCAAACGGTCTCGAAGGTGTTGCTGAAGCTGTATCACTAAACAGTGTGCCCTGGAAGACGGCATATAAAAATGGCGAAATAACACCACTATGGAAACTTGAAGAAAAAGTTGGTGGTGGAGGTGGCGGTGTGTCAGGAAAGCCTGCGCAAAAATTCAACTGGGCAGCGGTAAATAAGCTCGCTGTTCATAGCCACTCAATGCCAATCATTGGACCAAGTGTTATGAAGTACGAAGACATGGAGACTGTTCGCCGTGCCGGTGCACGGGCCGTTAGTTTTGGAGCGATCCATCTTGCGGAATATCCAGTCTGGCTTAGGCCTTGGTCCATTTTCACCCAACCATGCAAACCGACAAGGTTTGTCCAAAGAGAAAAAGAAGAGCAAAAGAAAAGGAAAGAAAAGCATGAACCAAAAACAAATTGAATCGATAACAATTCCTCGGTGGTTTGATCGCCATCTACACATTCGCGACGGCGACATGATGAGAAAGGTTCTTCCGTCTACGCTCAACCAGCGTGCGACAGGAGCGGTCATTATGCCGAACTTGATTGATCCGATTTCGACGGTCGAGAAAGCTATGGATTACCGGCAACGGATCCAGTTTGCAATCAATGCCGTCTTTACAGGACAAACAGCCAACAGTGACTTCTTGCCATGTATGACGCTCTATCTCACGGACCAAATAAGTCCCGAAGAAGTGGTCCGTGGTTTTGACCAAGGGGCCTGGAGCGGTGTTAAGTTGTACATGGCTGATCAACAAGGTCAGGGTGGTACAACAGGATCACATAGTGGAGTAAAAAATCTCCTCGGCCGATATCGTGTGTTTGAGGCTATGGAAAAGCACGGCATTCCACTTCTCGGGCACTTCGAAGCTGTGGAAAGAGTGGTTGATGAGTTCGATCGAGAGGTTGTTTCTCTCGAGCGAGATTTGATGCCAATCCTAAAATCGTTCCCTAATCTGGAAGTGGTATTTGAACATATCACAGACGGTCGGGCAGCTGATTTTGTGGCCGAAGCCGATCATAAAATTAACGCAACGGTGACTGTTCAACACATGACACTAAACCGGAATGAAATGTTTTGGGGTGGAATGAATCCTGTGAACTATTGCAAGCCAGTCCCGAAGCGTGAAGAACATCGGCAAAAGGTAAGACGGTATGTGACATCCGGACACCCCCGTTTTGGAGCAGGTACAGACTCGGCTCCGCATGACGTTAGTGCGAAGTCTCGCTGCTCTGGGTGTGCTGCTGGTATCTTTACTGCTGACTCAGCAGTTGAAAGGTACACAGCTATATTCGAGGAAGATGATGCTTTGCAGCATCTTGGTCCATTCTTATCCGAAAACTTTCTCCATATCTATGGTCGAAAGGTTAGTGATGAGATGATGACCATCGAGCACAAAACTTCTGTCATTCCTGAATACATTGGAGGTGTGAAAGTTTTCCAAGCAGGGTCAACCTTGCAATGGAAGCTTGTATAAAACTCAAGTAATTCGAAAAACAAAAAAAGCTAATTAAAACAAACACAGCCCCACACTCAAAAAGTGTGTGGGCTGTTTTCTTATGCTTTCCAATTATTCATTATTCCTGTTTTGTAGACTTTACTCATTTCCATTTTTAAGTTAGTCTTGCCCCAGAGCCAGGTAGTCTGGCGTTTTATAGTTGAAATATCTAACAAGGTGTTTTGACAAGCCTGAAACACACGGCTTTAAAGTGTGGCAATCGAACATTGAAATCAAGTTAAGAAGGAAAATATTCTATGAATAATTGTACCGAACGCTGGATTAAGGAATACAAGAAAAGGGGAGCGCTCTGGCTTCACGACAACAACCCTGTTCGCCCGCACGCATTGCTTACTTCTGGTAAACACAGTGGCGGTTTTTTTAACAGCGGGCTTGTGCTCGAAGATCCATTTCTTTTGGATAAGGCATGCCAAGATCTGTTGGTCCTCCTTACGGGGGCGGGATGTACGGTCTATAAGGATGTTCATCGTGTGGTCGGTCCCGCAATGGGGGCTATCACTCTTGCACATTCCTTGGCATATCGGATTGCAGGGGTAACTTTTTCTAGTCAGTGCTTCTGCTCATACACTGAAAAAGAAGTTCTCGACGGGGAAAATACCATGGTGTTCAAGAGAACAAGTGTCAAAGACGGAGAGTCCGTTCTTGCCGTTGAAGACGTTTTGACCACAGGGGGAAGCGTTGACCTTACAACAACAGCAATCGAAAAAAAGGCGGAATCGTCTTGCCTTACGTTGTCGTTCTTGTGAACCGTTCTGGTCTCACGGAAATCAATGGTAAAAAAATTATTGCCTTGATCGATCGGCCCATGCCAATGTGGGCGCCAGATGACTGTCCGCTTTGTGCGGCGGGATCCGAAGCGATTCGCCCAAAAGGCGCGGAAAGCTGGGAACGCTTGAATGCAGACTATTTGAGTCTCCAAGTTTGAGTCACAGTTCAACAAGTCAAAGAGAATAAAGGAAAAATAGAAAATGGCGAAAAAAAAGAAACTAACTCCAGCGGAACGTTTGATTGTTGCAGCTGATTTTAAGCCGCAACGTTCATCAAGTAATTCTGGTTCACTACTGGCTCAAATTTACATGATGGGGCTTTGTAACCATTTGAGAGGAACGGGTGTTTATATCAAAGTAAATTCAGCCCTGCGTGCTGTAGGTTACCCCTTGATTGACATCATTCATGATAATGGGCTCAAGTGTTTTGCAGATTTAAAGCTGTATGACATCAGCGAGACCCTTGCGACAGATGGTGAGCTTTTGTTTGATAAAAAACCTGAGCTTTTAACAACCGTGTGTTCTTGTGGCTCCAAAGCCATTTCGGCACTCAAGAAAGTTCTGCCGGAAACGGAAGTTCTCGGTGTGACAGTTCTTACTAGTCTAACCGAAGAAGATTCCATGATGATCCACGGAGTATCAATATCAAGAGCGGTTCTATCGATGGCAAAAATTGGATTAGAATCTAGTCTTGATGGTTTTATTTCTTCGCCAGCTGAGGCGGATATGCTTCGTAGGTTGGTAGGTGAAAACAAAACCATCAACACCCCAGGTATTCGCCCGACATGGGCGATTGTCAAAGGTGACGATCAAAATCCAGATCGTATTATGACACCGGCAAAAGCTATCAAAGCTGGCGCTGACAGAATTGTGGTGGGACGTCCTATTGTCCAAGCTGGCAATCCTCTCGATGCCGTAAAACGAACAATCGATGAGATTGCTCAGGCGCTAGAGATGTAATAAATCTTAATACCTATAGTCACTAGAAATAAAATTGATTCAAAAAACAAACACAGCCCCGCACTCAAAAAGTGTGTGGGCTGTTTTCTTGTGTTTATTAAATAATATCAAGCTTTGTATACCTTTTGCGCCTGTTTATGTTATCATTAATGAATAATAATAAGCTAAAATTTAAATAAAATGAACCCAATAAGTGACCTACAACAACAGTACCCTCTCAGTTCAAGAAAGTTTTTGAAGAAAATTTTAACAAGTGTCGTAGGTATTTTTATTTTAGATATTTTTCTTGGTAGTTTTTTTGGGTTTTTTCTAATACTTGCGTTGATAGGTTTTTCAATTATTCCAGATCATACTGACAATAATATTGCAGTCGTAGTAGCTGTATTGGTTTACTATATTTTGTTTTTTGCTATTCACATAAGTTTATATGCTTGGTATATAAAAGTTTATATAAAAAGATATTACTATGCTGGGGAGGAACATTTTATAACTATTAAAAAGGGAGTTTTTGCTCCAGCAGAAATACATGTTCAATGGCTAAAAATTCAGGACGTGTATGTAGATCAGGATATTATTGATAGGATTTTAGGTTTATATGATGTTCATATCGCAAGTGCCACAGCTCAGTCAGGTATAGAAGCTCATATTGATGGGGTAGATCAACAATCTGCCGATGGTTTGAAGAAGTTCTTACTTGATAAAGTTTCAGGTAGAAACAATGTTCAAAGTGCTCCTACAGCTCAACCTGCAGGTGGTCAGGGTCAAGATCAGGGCACTTCAGCTCAACCTGTTTCGGGGCCTATTCATTCTCAGCCTATAAAGATTAATTTATCAGAAGAAATATCAAGTAAAAAATATCCATTATCTGATAAATGGTTTACATTGGCCATTGTAAGTAGAATTGCAAGTTCATTTGGTTTTGTTGCGGCTTTTATTATATTTTTCATGTTAAAAGCAAACAGTGATCTACAAAATTTTAGTGGATCTGGGTTTTATGCATTTGCAATTTGGATTGCTGTCGGTAGCGTTTCTATGGTTTGGAGTGTTATTGCTTTGTTTTTATGGAGAAAAAATTATGCCTTCAATTTTACAGAGGAAAATATCTATTACAGAGAAGGTGTTATTAGTTTATCGGAAAAAAACATGCCTTATTCTTCAATACAGGATGTTACTGTTAGACAGGGCGTTTTGGAGAGATTTTTTGGTCTCGGAAAGGTTGTTATTGAGAATGCTGCCCAGCAGCAGATGGTAGTTGGAAGAGCTGGCGCCCAGCAGCTTGGCGGTTTTGGGGGTGTGATGATACAAGGTGTTTCAATTGAGGATGCAAATAAAATTACCAATATTTTAAAAAGTACAGTTTTAGGTAGAAATAGCTCACAGTATGGTTTATAAAATTGCTTTAAATTAATTTAAAAAAATGATCAATCCACAATTATTTGAATATGTTAAACAACAACTATCTCAGGGAATAAATAAGGAAAATATTATAAACAATCTTAAAACAACCGGCGGGTGGAAACAGGCAGATATTGATGAAGTTTTTGAAACTCTGGCTGTAGACCCCAATTTTGTTCCAGTTGTGCCAATCGCTATTCCTGTTGATGAGGCTAATGTGCTTAAATATGCGGGTTTTTGGGTTCGTTTCGCTGCTGCAATTGTTGATGGCTTTATAATAAACATATCAACTTTAATATTAAATATTATTTTGATGTTAGCTTTAGGATCAAAGAACCAAGGCTATTCCATACTGTCACTAGTTTGTTCGTTTGGTGTTTTGTGGGGGTATAATATTTGGCTAATAAATTCATATCAGGCGACACTCGGTAAAAAATGGATGGGCATTAAGGTTGTTTCTGAAAGTGATGGAGAAAAGTTGCCACTTGGAAAAATTATTATTAGAGAGACAATAGGTAAATTTGTTTCCACAATAATATTTGGAATAGGGTATTTCATGGCTGCTTTTACAAAGAAAAAACAAGCCTTGCATGATGAATTCGCAGGAAGTGTTGTTGTTTATACTTATCCAAGTAAAAAAAATACAGCAACAATTGTAATTGCTGTTATCTGTGTATTATTATTTTGCGCAGTTATATTTGGAATATTATCGGCTGTTGTCCTTGCAAGCTTAAGTTCAGCAAAAGTCAAAGCTGTAGATGCCTCAACAAGAGCAAATATCACATCGTATATTATTCAAGCGCGGGTTTTTGCTGCTACAAAGAATTCTCTAAATGGTTTTGTTGCAAATTCGCCCGTCCCTACAAGCATTTCTGTATCCGGTTGTGATAATTCTATTGAATCAAAAATATCACCTGATTTTCAGAAGATAGCTGTTTTTGGAGGATCTTGTCTGAAACCAGGGACTTTTTTATGTCAGAGTTTTGACCTAGGGTCATCTACATCTAGTCTGTCTGTAGTAGAAGTGTCCTCAACTTCAAAAGACCAAATTAACTATGATTGCAGTCTCTAGTCGTAATACAATTATTAAATGAAAAATACCACTCTAGTTTTCTTAATAAAAAAAGATCAAAAAGAAAATAATATCACTGAAATTTTGCTTGCAATGAAAAAGCGAGGTTTTGGTGTAGGTAGATGGAACGGCGTTGGTGGAAAACAAGCAGAAAATGAATCTATTGAGGATGCTGCAGTACGAGAAACAAAAGAGGAGATTGAAGTTGATTTATCTGCAGCAGAGTTGCCCAACTTGAAAGTTGCAGAACTTATATTTACTTTTCCAAATAACCCTACATGGGATCAACTTGTGCATGTTTATTTTTCTGATAAATGGCAAGGAGAACCAGCTGAAAGTGAAGAAATGGCTCCAAAATGGTTTTTAATTTCAAATATTCCTTTTTCAGATATGTGGCCAGATGATATTTTCTGGTTGCCTCTAGTTATGGAGGGTAAATTTGTTAAGGCCAGTTTTTCTTTCGGTGAAGGGGATATAATTTTGAATAAAAACATAGAGGTGGTTTCGTCACTAGCTTAGTAATTTTAACTTTTAAAATAGCTATATTTTTATCATTAAAATGATACAATGTTGGTATTATGTCACGATTAAATAATAAAGTTGTTTTCATTACTGGAGCTGCAAATGGTATAGGTAAGTCAATTGCAACTCATTTTTCACAAGAAGGTGCGACAGTGGTCATCTCTGATTTGAACGATCAAGTTGGTCAGGCTACCGCTGCAGAAATAAACCAAAAAACTGGTCAAAAGACAGATTTCATTCATCTTGACGTTTCAAAGGAAGATGAATGGAAAATGGCTGTTGATAAGATAGTGTCTGATCATGGAAGGCTTGATGTTTTGGTAAATAATGCAGGGATAGATGGTTTAGAAAATCCAAAATGGGGTCCACAAGATCCAGAAAATGCCTCACTTGAGAGTTGGAAAGTGGTACATGCAGTCAACAGTGAAGGAACATTTTTAGGTTGTAAATATGCTATTCAGGCTATGAAGGAAAATGATCCAAAAATAGGAAGTATTATAAATATGTCATCACGATCGGGTCTTGTTGGTGTGCCAACAATGGCAGCATATGCTTCTAGTAAGGCATCAATACGTAATCACACAAAAAGTGTAGCTCTCTACTGTGCTGAAAAGGGTTATAATATAAGATGTAACTCTTTGCACCCAGCAAATATTTCTACTCATATGTGGGACGTTATGCTTGGTGATGGTGCAAATCATGACGAAAACAAGAAGAATCTAGCTACCCATATACCACTAGGACGAATGGGAAGTCCTGACGATGTGGCTCTGGCGGCTGTTTATCTCGCGTCTGACGAGTCTTCGTATGTTACTGGGGCTGAGTTTGTTATCGATGGAGGGGTATTGGCTGGGTCTGCATCTTCTCCAAAAAAGGAGTAAAATGGAATAGAAGTAAATAATTATAAATTAACCGCAATTTTATGCGGAATAAATATTAAAAATAACATGAAAAAATATATAGCAGAGCTTATCGGAACATTTATATTAGCGCTTACTGTGGTAGTCGCTTTTGATAAAGGTTTTGGATTTTTGATTACTTTTTTTGCAGCAATTGTTGTCGGTCTTTTTGTATACACAGTTGGACATATTAGTGGTGCTCATTTGAATCCTGCTATTACTCTTGGCGCTTTGTCTATTAAAAAAATTGAATGGAAGGATGCAATTTTCTATATAATTGCTCAATTTGCAGGTGCAGCTCTAGCTATTATTATTGTAAGTATATATAAATTGACTCCAGGTCAAAATATTCCCCCTTTGGATGTCTCAAATACATGGCAGGTTGGAGTTGCGGAGGCAATAGGTGCTTTCTTTTTTGCGTTTGGAATTGCCTCAGTTATTTATCACAGAGCAAATGCTGCTATGAGTGGAATTGTAATAGGCGGTTCTCTTTTTATAGGCTTGGTAATTGCTACAGCTCTTGGTTCTAATGCGATTGTTAATCCTGCTGTTGCCTTTACTCTACATTCATTTAGTTGGGTTTATGCTCTTGGTCCTATTGTTGGAGCAGTTCTTGGTATGTGGGCTTATGCTGCTGTTTCTGAGACTTTGCCTAGCTTCAAAAAATAAAACTCCTTATTTTCGGTTAAATTTAGAGCAATAAGAGTGTGAAAAAATGGTGTAAACGTGTAAATGCGGTATTGGTCTAGATTTTTATTGATATTTTGTTGAGCGATATTTCATGGTGCTTTAGTATGCTTGGTTCATGAAATACAAAAATAAAATCATCCTAGGATTTTTAGTTCTGACTTCTTTGTTGTTTTCCGGGTTGACTGATGTTTTTTCTTCGAGTATATCAGGAGGAACTTCTGGTAATAATTTGGGAGTGTCTTTTGATCAATTTATTGCATCTCCTCCGATACATGCTTTACAAAATATCTATGTAACGCCACACGGTCTTAGCCCAGAAAAAATAAAGTCAGCCTACAATTTACCTATATCTGGAGGAACAGGAACTATTGCTGTTATTGTTGCATATAGTAATCCTAATATTTTAGGCGATCTTGCGGTTTTTGATCGTACCTTTAATATTCCTCCTTGCACCTTATCAAATAGCTGTTTTGAAGAGCATTCAATGTCTGACCATTTAAAATCAGACACAAAATGGTCTCTTGAAACTGCGCTAGATGTCGAGTGGACTCATTCCATAGCTCCAAACGCCAAAATATTACTTGTAGAGGGCGTGAGTCCTAAGGGTGTGGATTTGGTGAAAGCTGTAGATTATGCGCGTAGCAGGCCAGACGTGGTCGCTATCTCAATGAGTTGGGGAGGTCCTGAGTTTCCAAGCGAAATAAATTTTGAGGGTAATTTTAAACAAAGTCAGTCATCAAAAAGTATAAGAAAACATGATCTAGCATTTTTTGCCGCAGCAGGGGATAGTGGAGCTGGTACTAGTTGGCCAGCTGTCTCTCCAAATGTTATTTCGGTTGGTGGAACAAAACTTAATTTTTTATCATCTGGTAAATTTTTAAAAGAAACTGCTTGGACAGGTAGTGGTGGAGGTATAAGCAAATATGAAAAAGCACCAGATTTTCAAAATGGTTATGCATTAGATAGAGCCAAGAATATGAGGGCAATTCCGGATGTGTCATACAATGCAGACCCATCCTCAGGATTTTCAGTATATAGGGGCGGGTGGCATGTTGTCGGAGGAACGAGTGCAGGCTCTCCACAGTGGGCGGCAATATACTCATTAAGCTTATCTGGATCTGAAAACTTACAACAATCTTCTAAAAATTTTGAAAACTACTTTCTGCAGAAACTTTATCAAGATAAATCTTCAGACACATACTCAAAATATTTCCGCGATATTGTCAGTGGAAAGAACGGTTCGTGTAAATATTTTTGTCAGGCTCGTAAGCACTACGATTATGTTACAGGTCTGGGTAGCCCAGTAACAATTAATTTTTAGAAATTAATGATTAACTTATGCCTAAATATGTATTAAACTTGGTATATGATTTTTAATACTAATAATAATTTCTTTTCAAAGTTTTCGATAAGGAATAAAGTTGCTCGCACAATTTATCTTGTCCTTTTGATTTTATTAATAATTTTTATTGTCCTTTATCCTAAAGCCAGTGCGTCTTTTAAAGGACAGACTAACCATTCAATAGATTCAGGCCTTAATTCTAATTTAGATCCAGGAATACTCTCTGGTAACGGACCTATTGTGTTGGCAGGAATAGGCTCTCATTCCTATAGCCTTGAAATTGCAAATACGGAAGCTAAGAGAGAAAAAGGCTTAGGAGATAGATTATCCCTTGGAGGAAGCCAGGGTATGCTTTTCGTTTTTGATACTCCAGGTAAATATGGTTTTTGGATGAAGGACACTTACATTCCTCTTGATATGATTTGGCTAGATCAAAATGGTGTAGTTGTTTATGTAAAAAAGAATGCACTACCGGAAAGTTTTCCACAGGTTTTTCAACCAGAAAAAAATTCTACTTATGTCATTGAGCTTAATTCAGGCAAAATAGATGCTGAAAATGTAAAAATTGGTGATAAAATTTTTTTTCAAAAAAATAACTAAAAAAGTAAGCTATAGGGGCTTGTTTCTGACCCCATCTTCACAGCTCGCTTTTTTTATTTTCATGTACTGATTTCATGTGTTTTTCACTTTTTGTCCAGAACGTTTTGAAGTAAAATAGACAAACAAAAGTAAAAAAATTATTAAAGGATAACCTAAAAATATGGCCCTAAAAAAATCTTCACCAAAAAAGAATAGCCCAGTTGCGAAGGACGCAAAAAAAACTGACGTAAGGTCAGAAAAAAGTGTAAAACCTATTGCCAAGATTATAAAAACAGTCGCGGTTGAAAAAACTCAAAAACCTGAGGTTAAAAAAGCAAAATTGCAGTTTGTGAAGAATGTACAAAAAAGAAATGGGTCTGTTGTTGAATTTGATATTGATCGTGTCGTAAATGCAATCAATAAGGCTATGATTTCTGCAGGTGAGGGCTCACCAGAAGAGGCAGAACTTGTCGCTAATAAAGTCTATGCTGATATTGTTAGGATTGTAAAAAAATACACAACCTTTGTTCCGACAGTTGAAGGTATTCAGGATTCAGTAGAGAAAGAGCTTATTTTGAGTGAATATGTAAACACAGCAAAGTCATACATTCTATATCGCGCAGAGCATGCAAAAATTCGTGAGCGTCAGATTGAGGTTCCTGAAAAAGTTAAAAAACTTGCAGCTGAATCAAAGAAATCTTTCAAAAATCCTCTCGGAGAATTTATTTACTACAGAACATACTCACGTTGGATTGAAGATGAAAATCGTCGTGAAACTTGGGTTGAGACAGTTGAGCGCTATATGTCATTCATGAAGGAAAATCTCGGAGATAAACTTTCTGAAAAAGAATACAAAGAAGTGCGTGAAGCTATTTTCAAACACGAAGCAATGCCATCAATGAGACTTTTACAGTTTGCTGGTCCTGCTGCACGTCGCAACCATGCTTGTGCTTACAACTGTTCGTTTACAGCACCTCAGTCGTTTCAAGATTTTGCAGAAGTAATGTTCCTTTCTATGTCAGGTTGTGGGGTAGGATTTTCTGCAGAAAGTTATAATGCTCAATCATTGCCACAAATTAAATTTCAAACAGGAAAAGTTGTCGATTATAAGATTGAAGACAGTCGTGAAGGATGGTCGGATTCATTTTCGTTTGGAATGGAACAATGGTTTGCAGGTAACGAAGTAAGATTTGATTATTCAGGTCTTAGACCAGCAGGTGCCCGCCTTAAAACTACAGGTGGAAAGAGTTCTGGTCCTGCACCTTTGATGCAGATTCATGATTTTGCTCGAGCTAAGATCATTTCTCGCCAAGGGCAACATCTTTCAAATCTAGATGTTCATGACATTATTTGTCAGATTGGTATGGGTGTTGTGTCTGGTGGTGTTCGTAGAACAGCCCTTATTTCATTATCTGATCTAACAGATGCCGGTATTCGTGATTGTAAAAAAGGACAATTTTATCTATCAGAGCCTCAAAGATCTCTTTCAAACAACTCAGCTGTTTATGCAAATAAACCATCAAATACAGACTTTCTAGAAGAATGGATGGCTCTTATAAAAAGTGGGGCAGGAGAGAGAGGGATTTTCAATAGAGGAAATTTATCAACATCTATGCCGGAGAGGCGTGTGGCTATCGCTGGTGACTATATGAAAAAGTTTGGTACAAACCCTTGTGGTGAAATTGTTTTACGACCAAAACAGTTTTGTAACCTTACAGAGGTGGTGGCACGAAGTGCTGATACGGTAAAAGACTTGCAAAGAAAAATTCGTATTGCAACTATTCTCGGTACATATCAAGCAACATTTACAGATTTTATTTACCTTTCACCGGAATGGAAACAAAATTGTCAGGAGGAAGCATTGCTAGGAGTATCTGTTACTGGTATTTGGGATTGTCCTGCCGTGCGTGATGCAAAAAATCTACAGGCCCTAAAAGCAGAGGCAATCAAAACAAACAAGATTTACGCAAAGAAATTTGGTATCAATCCTTCAGTTTCTATCACAACAGTAAAGCCTTCAGGAAATCTTTCACAAACTGTGGATTGTTCATCTGGTATGCACCCTCGTCATTCAGAGTATTACATACGACGTGTGCGCATTTCATCAACGGATGCACTTTTCAAAATGATGAAAGATCAAGGAGTTCCATATCATCCTGAAGTTGGACAGACAATGGAAAACGCTACTACATTTGTTATAGATTTTCCTGTAAAATCTCCAAACGGTTCTATTTTCTCAAATGATATGAGTGCTATTGAACAGCTTGAATTTTGGAAGTTGGTTAAAGTAAATTATACAGAGCATAATCCTTCAGTTACTATTTCTATAGGAGATGATGAATGGATCGCCGTTGCTAATTGGCTATATGAAAACTGGGATATTATTGGAGGTCTTTCATTCCTTCCTAGATCAAACCATGTTTATCAGCTTGCCCCTTATGAGTCAATTGATAAGAAAAAATATGAGGATTTGTTGAAAAAATATGAAAATCTTGATTTCTCAAAAATTGTGATTTATGAAAGAGTTGACACTACTGACGTTAAAAAAGAGCTTGCATGCGCTGGTGGAGTTTGTGAAATAGAGGATGCAGCAGTGGTGGCCATGGATTCACAGAAATAAAATAATAAAAAAGACCTTTTTAAGGGTACAGGTAAAAAGTCTGCTGACTTTTTCCTTCACACTCGGCCCGTCGGCCTCCGTGAGCCCCTTGAAAAGGTCATTTTTATTATTTTATTTCTTTAGTTTGAATAGCAGATAGCAAAATAGCCGGAAGTATTTGACGATGCCTTGCTCATTCCGACGGGTTGAGCAGCGCAAAATACTTCCGGCTATTTTGATGTGCTGTATACCGATAAGCCGAATTCTGTATGTGGGTCTTACGACTCACACGACAGTCATTTATCTGTGCATCTGATTACTCAGTGCATCAAGCGGCACTCTTGAAATCGTAGGTCGTAAAACCAAACGTTTTCAAGCACGACCTTGCACCTAGGTAAGGATTTAGCCGTTTCACCTCTAATTTTATTTTTGGAAAACCAAAAAATTATTATAGAGCTCACCCAAAGATTGCTCCATGGATGCCACTTTCTTTCGATTGTGGCGTCTCTGCTCGCACCTCGCGGATTACTCCGTACGGGCGTTACCCGTTACCTTTCTCCACCTACCGAGGTAAGTGGAGGTGTTCGGACTTTCCTCCCGTAATCCTTTTGAAAAGTTTTTAGCTGATCAAGTAACTACGAGCGACTGTCTGGTATGCAGTCCTTCCATATAAACACATTTTTATGAAAAAATCAACATAAAATTGGCAACAAACGTAATAAAATTGTGTTAAAATAAGCATCAAATACATATAAATGTAGTCAGAATGCGGTCTAAAAGCCCAAAATAAAAGATAAAATGGTTAGCAGAATAATAAATAAAATTAGTAAGGAAATAAGTGGAGTTCATCATGCCGCTTTTCTCTTGGGTTTTTTTGCCTTAGCTTCGCAACTCCTTGCGCTTGTTAGAGACAGGATGTTGGCTCACCAGTTTGGTGCTGGAGAAATGCTTGATATTTATTACGCATCATTTCGTGTACCAGATCTTATCTATTTGTCGATTGCATCATTGGTCTCTATATCGGTATTGATTCCGTTTTTTAGTGGGATGATAGATAAAAATAAAAAAGAATCTAAAGACTTTTTTGATGCCCTTTTTTCAGGGTTTATGATTTTGATTGTAATTGTTAGTGCGATTGCTTTCATTTTGCTACCTAAAATAACAAGTATACTTTTGCCTGGTTCGTCGTATGTTGATCAAATGCAGGTGGCAAATCTTTCTAGATTGCTTTTAATACAACCGATTTGTCTAGGGATATCAAACTTACTTGGTATTGTGACACAGCTTCACCGAAGATTTTTTATCTATGCACTTAGCCCCGTTTTTTATAATGCTTTTATTATTTTTGGCGTAGTATTTTTGGCACCATGGTGGGGAATAAAAGGGGTTGTTGCGGGTGTTGTTCTTGGAGGTATTGCACATTTTCTGATCCAAGTACCTTTTGTTTTCAAAGAAGGTTTTTTGCCAAGGTTTACATTAAATTTTGATAGAGTGAAATTGTTCAAGGTAATGATGATGTCTATTCCAAGAACTATTACATTGTCAGCTGTAAGTATAGAGTCAATATTTATCACATCTTTTGCCTCGACAATGACTCAGGGATCTATTTCTATTTTCAATTTCTCTTTAAATCTTCAGTCAGTCCCGCTTGCTATTATTGGTGTGAGTTATGCCTCGGCTGCATTTCCAACACTGAGTGCCTATTTTGCAAATGGTCAAAAAGAAAAATTTGTTGAACATATGTTGGTTGCAGCTCGACAAATTATTTTTCTATCATTACCTGTAACTGCTCTTTTTGTAGTTCTACGTGCCCAAATTGTGCGTGTAATCCTGGGTTCAGGTCAGTTCAATTGGAATGATACTCGTTTGACAGCAGCCTGTCTTGCCTTGTTTGTAATTTCTTTGGTGGCACAAGGTTTGGAAATTTTATTTATACGAGCATATTATGCGACAGGGGAGATGAAAAAACCTTTGGTTATCAATCTGATATCGTCAGTTTTTACTATTTTGTTGCCATTCTTTTTTATGCAACTTTTTAGAACAGTGCCAACCTTCGCTTACTTTATCGAAAGTTTATTTAAGCTTGATGGGGTATCAGGTGCTATTGTGTTAATGTTGCCACTTGGTTTTACTATAGGCACAACTATAAATGCTGTTATTTTCTGGTGGGCATTTTCTAGAGATTTCAGATCTTCGGCACGACCTTTAGCTATAACTTTTTTCCATAGTTTTTCTGGGGCTGTAATAATGGGATTTGCTACATATCTCGGGCTTCTTGTTACTGAAAAATGGTATGTCACGCAAACATTATTCGGTATTTTTGCTCAAGGATTTTCCGCTGGTATTTTTGGTATTTTTGTTGGAATAATTGTCCTTAAGGCATTAAAAAATCCAGAATTAGATGAACTAATTGCATCCATAAGGACTAAATATGATAAATTTACAGGAAAGGGTGTTGGTTTAGAGTCTCCAGACTTATCTGGTAAGGATCGTTTGGTTGTTCCTGAACCAGAAAAACTCGAATAAGGTAAAAACTTTTTTATTGTTTGACCACCGGAGTGTTATTTGTTTTTTAAAAGACTTCTTTAATTACGACTTCTTCGAATTTCTAACAAAACAGGTATGAAGGATATAACTATAATAAGTAAAATTATTGGAATCAGGTAACTGTCTATGTGTGGAATATATTTACCTAAAAAGTATCCAAGAATCGATACGGTACCTGCCCAGCCAATACCTCCAATAATGTTGTACGTTAAAAATTTTCTATATGGCATTTTTCCGATGCCTGCAACTGTAGGTGTTAATGTTCGGATGATTGGAATGAAACGGGCAAATATAACAGCTCGTGTTCCGTGTTTTTCAAAAAAACTTTTAGCTCTGTCTGCATATTCTCTTTTAAAAAAAATAGACTCATCCCTTTTAAAAAAAACATCCCCAGATTTTTTACCAATTGCATATCCAACGGAGTCACCAATAATCGCTGCAAGAATGCTACCAACTACAAGATATTTAATACTAAAAAACCCCTGAGATGATAATAGTCCAGCCGTGAATAGTAAGGAGTCTCCCGGGAGTACTATTCCTATGAGTATTCCAGATTCAGCAAAGATTGCAGACCATACTCCAATTAGGCCAAAATGAATTATGAGGTATTCTGGGTTTAAAAAACTTGTTATCGTATGCATATTTTTATCAGTGTAGTATACTATATTTCATGAAGAAAATGACCAAATTGATGGTTTTAGTTTTAATCGTTTTGTTTACTGTAGGCCCAACAAATGCTCTTGCTTCCACTTCGACAAAGTCTAATAAAAGTGTGTCGACAAAAAAGACTATAGTAAAAAAGGCAGTCAAAGTAGGTGCTAAGTCTGCAAAAAACACAAAGAATATTGTAAAGTCAAAAACTCTAAAAAATACAAAAACTAAAAAAATAACTAAGTCAAAAAAGATTTACAAGAATGGAACTAGTCCACTTTCATCAGCCCCACTTCTTAAGGGTGATATTATTCCAACAGCAATGGGAACATCAACAGCCACTAGTTCTCAAAGCTAAAAATGAAATCAAACTAGTCTTAATATAAAAGGCATCCCTTGCGGGATGCCTTTTATATTTAGCCTATTTAGACGCAGGATCTATTTCTTTGCAAGCTCAGCGTCAATTAGGGAACTTAGACTTTCAAAGCTCATTGCTCCAGTTGTTAGATTTCCATCTATAAATAGAGTTGGTGTTCGGTCCAAGCCAAGTGTCTGACCATCTTGGATGTCATTCTGAACTATTTTAGGTGAAGAACTAGCTAGAAGATCTTGATCAAATTTTGACAAATCTAGACCCAATGCTTGTGCATAGCTATCAAATATTTTTTTCTGATCGACACCAAATGCTGTCCATTCATCCTGTTTGTCAAAAAGCATCTCTGTCATCTCCCAGAATTTTCCTTGGTTCTGAGCTGCTACCTGAACAAGTGCATCTTTTGGAGCGTTTTCGTGAATCGCAAATGTTCTATAAATCAAACGAACTTTATCTCCATAAGTTTCAGTGATTTTTTGTAAAATTGGACTGTAAGCTTTACATGATGGGCACTCTAGGTCTGCAAATTCCACTAGGGTTACTTGGTCAGCTTTTATTCTTCCAAATGCTCGATTTGTTGATGTTCCATTTAGTTCAGGTGATGATGTGGAAGCTTCACCGGTTGGAGAAAAAGACATTGCGTTTGAAGAAGATGAAGTAAGGTTGCTTGTGAATGCTTTTACCTCATCAGCAGTTACAAATGATGTACTAGTTCCTATTTTCTGAGGGAGACCCTCCTTTATTAAAACTGATGGGTTTGAAACTGCAACGGGTGTGTTGGGTGTTGTGCTTGGTTTACTTTGTGATCCAGCAATTACTACTCCAACCACCAAAATTACTAATGTGGATAACACTATTCCGATCAACACTTTAATTTCTTGTTTCATTTTATTATTTGGTTAGTTGTATTTTTAAATTTATTAAAATCAGTGAAATTTGGTTCGCATATTGATTCACTTGATCCACCAATTATTTTTCCTTGTGAAATATCAGTGCCACAATAATACCAATAAAGGCCAATAAAGCCAAAAAGGGTATTGTGATAAAGCCAAAATATGAAATATATTTTGTTGTGCAAGATACTCCTGCTATACAAGGGGCTATTGCTTCAGGAATTATTCCCCAAATAAGTAGGTTTTGGTATATGGAAAATGCAAAACCAATAATAGCTAATGGCAGGGCGTAATCCTTGGCATTTCGATCTCTTTTTATTATTCCAAGTCCTAAAATAATAACTAATGGATACATGGCAATACGCTGGTACCAACAGAGTGTGCACGGTGCAAATTTCAATATTTCACTAAAAAATAGACTGCCAATCATTCCAATAAGGCTGAATGCCCAAGCTACATATAGATAATGTGGCGCTAATTTTTCATGTAAATTTTGTATTTTTTTAAGCATCCCTACATTATAGGGTATGTTTTATTTGTGTGCTATCCGTATTCGTGTTGTAGTTTTTCGGGTAGTATGCCTCAAAAAATTTCCGGTTGTTGGCCTTTTCGCTCCTGGCATTTTTAATCCCATTAATGAGGGGAAAAAGCAGCTTTTCTAAATGAAGTATTCGTTCATCTTTTATTGATCTTTTTGCTGCATTTATGTATTTTTCTATATTATTTGTTAAATTTTGAAAAACGTTAGTTTCGTTTTCACTTTTTATATCGTGTGCATCGTCGCAAAGCTGGCGTGCTACTAGATAGTTTTTGAAAAAAACTTTTATTTCATCAATGATAAAATGTGGAGCTTTAAGATGTTTGCAAATTAGAACAGCGGAAAGGCTATGTCCGATCGATTTTCTAAATAGGATAGATTTGTTTTGAGTTGCTATTTTGTTTTCAGGTTTAGGTTCAAATTCAGACTCAGATTCGAAACCAGAATTAGGGATAGAATCAAGGTTAAGATTATTATTTTCTGAAATATTTTTTTCCATTAGGTCGGAAATTATCATTTCATTTAAATATTTATCATATAAAGGGTTGTTAAAATACTTTCTTGAAAATGATTCAGCGATACGTGCAAGGGGTAGGGGATGTTTTGTCTTGTGTCCGTCAGTGTAATCATCAAATATTCTAGATGCGATCCAGCCGTGCAAGGATGCTTTACCTAAAGTTAGGCATTTTCTAATGTCTCTTTTTTGAGGTTTTCTATTTGAGAACTTCATAACTAGGTCATAGGCCATTAGAGTAATACTTTTTTCTGGATCGTTCTTTAGAATTTTTCTTATTATCTCACTTACGTCAGTACCGTTGTCAGATATTTGTAAGTCTGATATCACACTAGAAATTATATTTCTGTGTATTGATTCTCTTTTTGACATATTGAGTCTGTACAAATACAGTGTTTCCAGTAGGGCTGATATTTCGACAGCTTCAGATTTTGCGCATTCAAAAACTTCGGTATTGTTTTTATCAAAATATATTTTTTCAATATACAATTCTGTCGGTGCAGGTTGGATACCTTCTAATTTTTGTTTACATATGTCAATAATAAATTTTTCAGGAATATCATCAACTTTGCCTAATTTAATTAGGCTAGATGTGATTAGACATTTCCAAAATAAATAATTGTCATTTTTTAAATTCTCTTTTGGAAGGGTGTCTGCTGTATTTGCTACTACTCCAAAGATTAAAGGATCAATTTTAATAAATTCATTTTTTAGACATTTAATCAGTATGTTTAATTTTTCTCCAGTATACCAGCGCGACATGCTCCAAAGAAAGAAAACTGGTTGATGGTAGTATTTAGATTCAAATTTTCCAGTTAGGTGATATTTTACTAAAACATTTTCTAAGTAAGTTGTTAGTTGTTGTGTTTCTGTCTGTATGATCGAAAGAGTTTCTGCAATCACACTATTTACAACTGGATCAATATCCTCCCAAATTTCCTTGCCTTTTAAAACTTTATAGTTTAGCCATGTCGAATAAGGTCCACCAATTTTTTGCTCATTATTTAATAGATCGTTGATAAATTTTGCCCAAGCCTCAACAGGAATATCTTTGTCGTTACTTTTGAGACCTAGAGTTGCACGGCAGGTGTCGTCAAAGTCATCAGGAAGAATGGGTGTTTGGTTAAAATCCATTCCTTTTTCCGCGTGCATTTTAGAGTAATAATTCCATGACCATCCTGTGCTTTTGTTGCTTATTAAAAAATTGCATGCTTTGTTTTTTAAATTTTTTATAGAGGGTGAATCAGTGAGTTTGTCTAAAAAATTTAATACAAGGGAGGTAAAAAAGGTGATTTGACCAAAAGACCCATCATCTTCTTGAATTTGTAAAAGTCTGTTTTGTAAATTATTTATTGCTTTATCGATGATTTGTTTTGAGTTTTTATGCATTGAAAGCCAGGGCGATTAGATGATTAAGTGTTTTTGCTTTTAATTGGAATTGTTATTTTGAATATGGCACCAGTGTACGTTTCAGTTTCTTGGTTGAATGCAGAAATTTTTCCACGAAAATCTTTTTCAACTATATGTTTAACACTAGCAAGTCCTATTCCACAGCCTCCATAATTTGAGTTTAAATTATCTTTTGTTGTAAAGAAGGGCTCAAAAATTTTATCAATAATATCTTTTTTAATGCCCGCACCATTGTCAGATACATTTATTTCTATTGCCTCTCCGTGATTTTTTGATATTTTAATTTCTACTTTTCCTAAGTATTTTTCTGTCGAGGGGTTTTGAGAACTTGCAATGTTTTCCTTCTGTTTGTTATCCACACAACTTTCTATGGCGTTAGATATTAAATTTGTAATAATTTGGTTAAATTTAATAGGATTTCCATAAAAGAAAATATCCGCTTCTGGTTTTTTAAAAACAAGCATAATTTTTTCTTGTAATGCCCGGTGTTGTGAAAGTAATATGACTTTTTCTGTTTCAATGCTGAGGCTAAAGTTTGCAAGATGATCACTATTTTGAATCTTTCTTTTGGTCGCATCAATAAATGCTTGTATTCTTTTTCCTGTATTTTGTGCATGTTCTAGATAAACAGATAGGCTTTTTTCTTTGATAACTCCAACCTTTTCGAGTTTCTGAACACTTATGCATAGTGCCATTAATGGGCTCATCATGTCGTGAAATAAACCTGAAGACAATCTTCCAAATTCAATTAATTTGTATATACCAGCTAATTTTTCACTTTGAAGATCTTTTATTTCTTGAGTTCTTTTCCGTACAATTTTTTCAAGATTATCCCTTTCATCTTTAAGTTCTTTTTCCGAATCCCTTGCTCTGTTTAATGAGTATTGAATTTCACGATTTGATAGCCATGAAAGTACACCCATAATTGCCAACGTTACTCCATATTCAATTCTGTCATCCAAACTAAATAAGTCGTCTTTCCAGTCTAAATTTGGAACGATAATATTGTTTTCCTGTAAATGACCTATAGTGAATATAGACACAACTATTAAAACGCTCACAGATAGTCCAAATGAAGGATCAATTATTATGCTTGAAATAAAAATGATAAGTGCATAATTCAGAAGTACTGATGGTAAGTCTGCTCCCCACATAAACGCGCCATATGTTATTGCTGAAAAATAAATTGTGATAAACAGATAGGGAACAACCTTTAGATTTTTCCTTGATAGTACGTACATGGAAATAAAAATAATGACTATTCCCAAGAATACCAATGGAGGTATTCCTATAAAATGATTTTTTTCTATAAGATACGTATATATGTCTAGTAGGTAAAGAACAATGAGAAATAATGATATTGTAAAAAGAATTATTGCTAAAATAAATTCTTTGCGAGCATCATCCTCGTTTTTAGATTTAGGCATTATAAAGATACGATAAAATAAACGGGCGCATTTTGACACCCATTCAAGCACTTGTATTATTTTTTGCTTGTTTGTTTTGTTCATCGCACCAATTTATTATCGTAAATCTTCAAAAAAGAAAAATTAATTCCAAGGAGTTAAATTTTCTTCTGGCCGAGAAATTGCCAGTTTTTCAGGGCTTGTCCTCGTCGAAGTATCAGTCAACAATTGTTTAATGATATATGACATTTTATTTTTTAAAAATAATCTTTATCCACACAATAAAGTTTGAGACTAAGGTCGACATAACTCAGGCTCGATTAGTATCATAAACAATGGGTACTTAAATATCGCAAAATAAAATATAAAATTTTAATAAAGATGATATTTATTTCCTTCCGTCAATTTTGTAACCTCTGCCCGGCACGGTGTGAATAAGTTTATTTTTTGAATTTCCTGTGTCAATCTTCTTTCTTAAATTTCTTATGTGAGCCTCGATAGTGTTTGAAAAAGGGTCACCATTTATATCCCAAACATTTTCCATAATAATTCCACGAGAAAGTACTCTGCCTGGAGTTTTCATGAGACATTCAAGTAATAAAAATTCTTTTCTTGTTAGGTAAACATCTTTTTTCCCGCGAGTGACTTTTTGTTCCATTGGGTTAATTGTGAGATCGTCAATTGTCATAATCGTATCCTTCAGTATGTATGGTCTTCGTGAGAGCGCTTTTATTCTTGCGGCAAGTTCAATAAATGAAAAGGGCTTAGTTAAATAATCATCCGCACCATAATCTAACAGGGAAACTTTGTCAGTTGTCTCGGATAACGCAGAAGTAATTATGATGGGAGTGTTGATACCAGCTTTTCTAATTTCTTGGCAAACTTCTGCTCCATTCTTTTTCGGCAACACGTTGTCTAATATTATCAGGCTATAAGGGTTGCTCCTTGCTAAAAATGAACCTCGATCGCCGTCAGGACAAGTATCAATTTCATGACCCTCGTCTTTTAGAGCAATTGATAACATTTGACTGAGTTCATTGTCGTCCTCAATTAATAAAATACGCATATTCTTTATATTATAATCTAATAAAATTACCTAAGTAAATTCTATTAGATATCCAATAAACAAAATAATAATAAAATATAAAGAAAGTATGAAGAAGAAGAAATTTGAATTTTAAACAATTAACCACATGTTTATGTGGATATTTTTTATTTATATCGTGATATAATTGTGACATGAGTTTTGAACATAAACCTTCCTCAAAAAAGAAGTTACTTCTTTCGTTAGCATTATTAGCCATCATTATTATTTTAACGACAATTGGATTAAGTGTGTATTTTAAATATTTAGAATCAAAAAAAATAAAATCAGAAAATGTTTCTCCTTATGTTTTAACTGATCAGGATAGAGTCAATCTTATTTATGAAAGTTCAGCACCAACCTCATCTCCCACTATGAGTTCCAAGACTCTTAAAAAGTTTATTAATTTAAGTAGTGCATCGAGTACGAATAGTCAAGGTATAAGTCAGGACCAAAAAGAAGCTATTATTAGAGCAATGAGTGCTAATCAATAAATTTTGTAAATCAAAAAAAATGAAACCCCTAACCCCCACCCACCTCCAATCAATCAAATTAACAATGTATTTGATAGCATTAACAATCTTCGCATTCACTACAGCAGCATATACTCTAGCCTGGACAGGTCCAA
>CAINVO010000005.1 GCA_903854195.1 uncultured bacterium
GATCCTCCCATAGCAAACTCATCCATATTTGCACGTCCCATAAAAACCACCCCTTGCTCAATAAGTTTTAAAATAGCTGTCGAGTTGTAACTGGCAATATATCCTTCCAAAATTTTTGAAGCCGCTCCAACTCTTCTGCCTTTTATCAAAATATTATCTTTAATCGCCAAAGGAATACCGAGTAATGGAAATTTTACTTCACCTGTGGCAGCATCTATTCCCTCACCTGCTTTTATACGTATATCAGCGGCATCAGCCTGTGTAAGCACATCTTCAAACACTTCTAGGTATGCATTTATGTCTTTATTTTTTTCTGAGATTTCCTTGAGACAAGCTTCTGTTATGGCACGTGACGTAACCTCACCTGAACGGAGTTTTTTAATAGCTTCTGTGATTGTTAGTTGTGCAAAATTTTCTGTACTCATTTTTTTATAGTTTACTTATGTTTTATTTTGAAACCCTTACAAAATTTATAGAATTTTTTTAACTTTTATATATTGTCCATCTCGATCAGGTGATGCATGTAAAAGATTTTCTGTATGTTTACCAGATGAAGCCCCTATTGAAGCATCAACATCTCTAGGCTCGTCTTCACGTAAAATATTTTTGACGAGTAGATCTGAGTTGTTTTTTAGATCATCCGATGTGCTAGATGTCGCTTGTTTTATCTGATCGATATATCCAAGAATAGCATCAATTTCAGATGTAAATGACTCTTTTTCATCCTCCTTTAAGCTTATGCGTGAAAGTGAGGCTAGTTTTTCTATGTCTTTTATTGTAATCATTAACTGTGATTTTAGCCTAAAAATGGCTTTGGGTAAAGGAATACACCCGGCAAACAAACCAGCAAAAGGAATCTTAGATATAGATACATACTCTAGCTTAACTAAACACTAACCATTTCTATAAACTGCTGTTCAGAGATAATGGTAACTCCAAGATTCTCAGCTTTTTCGAGTTTAGAACCAGCATTTTCTCCGGCTACAACATATGTAGTTTTTGCAGAAACTGATGTTGAAATATCACCCCCAAATGCACGGATTTTATCCTTTGCCTCATCCCGAGACATTGTATTTAAAGTACCCGTAAGAACAAAAGTTTTTCCTGAAAAAATAGCTTTGACTGCCTTAGTTTCAGTTAGTAAAATATATTTTAAAAGTTTTTCAACTATTTTTTTATTTTCTTTATCTTTAAACCAATCATACACTGATTGAGCGACAACTCCCCCTACCCCATTTATATTTTCTAAATCTTCGACAGAGGCATTTTGAATATTTTGAAGACTCCCAAAACGACTTGAGATATCAATGGCGGTCTCTTCACCTACCTGTGGAATAGACACTGAAAAAAGAAAACGTGCCAGAGTGATTTTTTTTGATGATTCAATAGATGAAAGTAAATTATCTGCAGATTTTTCTGCAAAACGAGGTAGCGCCAAAAGATCACCCTTTTTTAGAGTAAAAATATCGTAGTATGAATTTATTAGTCCCCCATCAAGAAGAGCATCAATTTGTCGTGGGCCCATTCCATCAATGTTAAAACATTTCTTTGAAACAAAATGGTAGAGGCGGCGACGATGTTGCAAAGCTCCGCCCGACACAGCACACCTCCAAGCAACCTGCCCAGGTATTCGCTCTATTCGGCCGTCGCCGCCGCACTCAACAACGTACTCCGGAAACTTATACACTTTTTCCTTCCCCGTACGCATCTCTTTCAAAACAGAAACGATGTCAGGTATTACATCTCCAGCCTTTTGCAAAATAACTGTGTCCCCCACACGAACATCAAGTCTCTTTATTTCATCTTCATTGTGAAGTGTTGCGCGAGATACGGTAGAACCTGCAACAAGCACTGGGCGCAAATGTGCAACAGGAGTAAGTACACCAGTTCGTCCAACCTGCAAAACAATATCCTCAACTACAGTAGTCACCTGCTCTGCTGGAAATTTAAAAGCTATAGCATATCTTGGAGCCTTGCCGGTGTAGCCCAATTCATCTTGTAAACGTCTTTCATTTACTTTTATAACCACACCGTCACACCAGTACGGTTCCTTATCTCTTTTAGACTGATCTTTCCATTTATTATAAAATTTTATCACCTCGTCAATATTTTTACATTCAGAAAAATGTGAGTTTACTTTAAAACCAAGTTTTTGCAAAAGCTTAAGCTCATCAATTTGTTTTACTGGCGTGTGCCCGTCAATCTTTGCAATATCATATGTGAAAGTCTGAAGCTTGCGAGAAGCTGCAACCGCAGGATCGAGCTGACGAATAGACCCGGCGGCGACATTTCTTGGATTTGCATACAGAGCACCACCAATATTTTTTTGTCGAACGTTGAGATCCTCAAAATCTTTTTTACTCATCCAGACCTCTCCTTCTACGATAATGTCTATTGGTTCACTTAATCTCAAAGGCATTGATTCGATTGTTCGAACATTATGAGTTACGTCCTCCCCCACCTTTCCATCACCTCGAGTTAAAGCCTGCACAAAAATACCTTTTTGATATTCTGAAACTACTTTCAATCCATCTATTTTTAATTCACAGACATATGTTGGTGCAATGTCTACCCCAGCACTGCGCAAAAATCTCTGCACTCGTGCATCAAACTCTCGCACATCGTCTTCCGTAAAAGCATCGTTAAAAGACCACTGTGGCACTTTATGCTCCACTTTCACAAACTGGTCTAATGGTTTTCCTGCAACCCTTTGTGATGGTGAGTCCATCTCTACAAGTGACGGGTATTGTGATTCTATTTCGACTAATTCTTTTTTTAATGAATCAAGAGCCTCAGCTGAAATCTCCTCTTTGTCTAAAACGTGGTAGTTATATCTATGATGTTCTATAGATTTACGAAGTTTTTCAACACGTTTCTGAACATCATTTGGCACTAGAAATGAGCCGACGTCACCTGGTGTTTCTGAAGATTTTTCATCTTTTTTCTTGGGATTTACCATATCAAACTAAGTATACAGATTTATAGATTAATATGAACACCTCGCTCTACTGTACGAGAATTTGTAATATCACACGCCCCACCAGAATTAATCATGTTTAAAGTCGAGTTAAAAGGTTCATTGTATCCACGGGCGTCAATAGTTGTAGTACCTGCTGATCTATACACAGTAACTAAAGCACAGGTAGTAGGACTTATCGCCATATAAAAAGATGTAGTTGCTTGATTTATATCACTTGACGTCAAAGCCGAAGAAACAGCAGGCACACCAAGGTAACCATTACATGAAATCTCATTAGGACTTAAATAATCAACATCAAGATAAGATTGGGAGGAAGTTGGAAAAGCACTTCCACCACTTGTAGTAGTCGCATTTGAACTCCAAAACAAAGCACACTCTGTTGCTGCATCTGCAGCATAAAAAGCATATTGGGAATTTTGCCCATTAGATGACAAAAGCAATTGTTTCAAAATAATACTACTGATCGAAAGACCAATTGCCAACAAAAGACTAGTCACAATAACAGCTATGAAAAGTGTAAATCCTTCTTTGTTTATTTTTTCATTTTGATTATTTTTCATGGGCATGTTTATTAAAGAAAAATTAGTGAGCGGTTGTTTCCCAGTTAGTTAAATGATCTTCCAAAGTAAAACTTCTGGCCTGTGCACCAGTGGTCCAGGTTACAATTACTTTTACAATAGCCTCTGGACCTGCGGCACCTGAACCGTTCAAAGGACCTGCGGCATTTACTGGAGCTGTTAAGTAAACGGTTCTTTTAAAACTTGTTTGTGTGCCGGTTTGTTGGGTTGTTTGGTATACACCATTAGCATTTATCCAAAAGTTACAAGCGCCACCACAAGTATAAACACCTCCAGATGGTGGTGGAGGCTGAGTTGTATCTACCTGGCAACCTTGCGCATTCATACAAAGAGTCAGGCCTGTCAGCCATTGTGTAGGGTCAGTTGAGGCGGTTAATGAATTTGTATCTCGAACATTTCTAACATACTCGACGGCGTCTTGAGCCAGATAAAAAGCTGTTACCTGATCGCGTGAAAAATAACTTGCCTGCAAAGCCTGAGAAACCACAGTCAAAGGACCCATAATGGCAATCAGCAGAATACTAATAGCTACCAATGTTTCAACCAATGTAAAAGCGCTCTCCTTTGTTTTTTCCCAACTATTTCTTTTAATAAAATTTTGATTAATCATTTTAAATATTTAGAACTCTTTGTGAAATTGTTGTCTGCAAAGAAAAATTAGAAATACTATTTGCACTAGTACTTGCTGTGCCAGAAAGAACGAGAAAAACTTTTGGCTGACCGATTGAAGGACTTGGGGTACTGACATAAAAACCAAATGGCTGATTAACTGAAATTTCAGTTGAGGTTACTGGGTAGCTTGTAGCCCCACCCCCTGTTGTAAGATATATATCTTTAAATATTCTTTTTTGAGTACTGTCATATCTATATGTGATAGATCTACCATCAGATGACAGAAATGATATGAAATTTGAAGCCGTACCAGGAGCACAGCCTGAACCTACAGCAGCATATGAAAAACCCAACATGTTTTGAGTAGCTGCACAATAATAGTTGTGGCCTGTTTTAATATCTCGAACCATAGCGTCAATAGAAAAGTTTAAGTTATTAACCACAGAGTTTATTGCTTGAGTTTTTCTATTTCCATCTATCACACTAAGGATCACCCCAACAGAGATAGTCATAACTACAGCAAAAAGTCCCACAGAAACAATCATTTCAATCAGAGTAAATCCGGACTGTTTACCTATTTTATTTGTTTTATTTTTAAATAGATTTTTTGTCATTTTTTTATTGAACTCCAATCTGCCCACTATACTCAACATCTACTGTTTTTGTTTTATCACCAGTTGGAGTGGAGACCATTATTTGTGCACTTGCCTGACTTTGTCCTGTTGGATTCAATCCACCAAGTGTAATAAAAGCCTCAGGATCTGGTCGAGTAAAAACCACATCAACGCTAGTTTGACCACAGTGTGCTGGTGGTCCTGATGAGTCCGTATAACAAAGCCCTGTTATCTTGTTCCCGCCTGCAATACTATATACCGTAATATTTTGGTCTGTTACTGGATAAGTTCCGCCCGTAGGAGGTGAATATGTTTTACTTCCGTCAGTGTCCTTAAAAATAATAAACTGATTTGGTAAAGAACTACTAAAATGCACTCCGAAACCTCCTGAGAAACCGTTTACACCCGACACTGATGTCACACCAATACCGTAAGTCTGAGCCTGACGTAATGCTAAAGCTGTCTCGTATGCAAGATTAGTAAGAAGAGTTGAACTAGAGAGTTTTGATTGATTAAAAAGAGCCACTGACATTATCAAACCAAAAATACCAATCACCACCACAAGTTCAATAAGGGTGAATCCTTTTTTTGATTTATTAAAGTGTAAAAACATAAGGGAAAACATTTATACTGAAGAAAAGTACTAGATACAGACCGAGAATCAGAAAAGGTGCAAAAGGAATCTCGCTCTTAATTGTAAGTCTATTCCTACCGTATCGCAAGCCAAATTTTTGACCAAGAAGAAGTGGCAGCGCCACAAGTGTAGCTGCCCAAAAAGCCAAAACAATGGCATTTACCGCCCCACCAAGTCCAAGCATCCAACCCATACCTACCATAAGTTTTGCATCCCCTAACCCCATCAGTCTTCCTTTTGAAAGTTGCCAGATAAGATAAAAAGGTAAGGCCACAATTGGACCAGCCAAAAGTCTCATAATGCTAAAATCTTTTTGAAAAAAAGCCACAGCTAATCCCAAAAGTGCAAAAAATAATGCTAGTCTATCTGGAATAATTTTGTGTTTTATATCATAAATCAAAATCACCATCAGTAAACATGATGCAATACAATAAATGATAGTAAATAAAACACATTGAGGTGACAAATCATATTTTGAAACACTATGTAAAAAGGATCCTACAAAAAGTAATCCCGTTGCGACCTCTCCCAATGGATATTGCCAAGATATTTTACTTTTACATCCCTTACATCGGCCACTTTGTAAAACAAAACTAAAAAAAGGCACAAGCTCGTACCATCTTAAAGTTTTTCTACAAGAAAAACACATTGACCTACCACCTATGGTTTTACCTGTGTTATACCTTAGCGCTACAACATTCAAAAAACTACCTATTATCAAACCTAAACAAAAAATATAAATAACGAGAATTGAAATCATTTTTGGATTATATCATATGGTTCTATAGACTGCATAAATTTTATTTAAAAAAATAAAAAATTCCCAAACAAAAACCCCGCAATGCGGGGTTTTTGTCTAAAAATAATTTTTTATGATTAACTACACAAGTATGTTGTTGCGTTTATACCTGTTGATGTACCAGATTTACCAGAACTATCAACACAATAAGTTGTACCTCCAACTGTTGCTTGAGCTGACCATGCAGTTACCGGTGTTCCTGAAGCTGCACATACAATACCAGTACCTCCAGATGCTTGCACGCCAGAAATCAGATTTGTCAAACCATTTAAATTTGCAGCAGCTGCGAACATACCAGCAGAACAAGTTGCAGCTAAAGGAGCAGCTCCTGTTGTACCGTATGAATTATTTCCTGTTGTACCGTAATACAATTCTGCCTGTGCTCGCATGTTTGAAAGCTGAGCCAAAACTGCTGATTGTTGACCCTTTCCTCTTGCAGTAGTTAGAGATGCCAACACGATTGATGACAAGATAGCAATGATGGCGATAACCACCAAGAGTTCGATCAATGTAAAACCTGAATTTGTCTTTTTCATTTTATGATTTTTATTTTTAATATTATTTATAATTTTATTAATAGGATATATATCAACCAAAGTTGAAACATTGAGATTCTTACCGAAAAAACCTTTCAACTCGTGTATCTATTGTACCAAATCTATATTAAATAAAGCAAATGCTGTATACAACTGTGGATAACAACTATAGACTTGAAGACAAGTTGTAAATAGGGATAAGAACAGATGCAAGTAAGAACCCTACCCCAAGACCCAGCATAACGATCATGATAGGCTCAATCAAATCAACAAGTGTATCTACTGAGTTCATAACCTCTCTCTGATAAAACTTTGACAAAGTTTTTAAGATATTTCCAAGCTCTCCTGTTTCTTCGCCAATTTTTATCATCTGAATCATAATACCTGGTATTTCTTTGTATCTAGAAAGGGCATCAGATAGAGCCGCTCCACCTTTTACTGAATCTAGAGCTTTATTAAGAATTTCTTCAAAGACTTTGTTGTCTATAATAGTACTTGTAAGTTCCAAAGCCTTTATCATGGGAATACCAGAAGCGAGTAAAGTGTTCATGTTATCAGAAAGACGAGAAAGATAGAGTTTAGAGTACAGTCCTCCAACATAAGGTATTTCTATTTTTATTCTTGCAAATGAATCTTTTCCAGCACCAGTCTGCGCATATCTAAACAAAAGAAATGCTCCCAGTAAAACAACCACTAAAAGAAACCATCCGTAGTTTATAAGGAACGAACTCATTCCGATAACGATTTGAGTATAAACTGGCACTGCCTGTCCAGAATCCAAAATAACGGCACTTATTTTTGGAATAACTACAGTCAACATCAAAATCATTACGGCACCGAAAGTACTCATAACGAAAGCGGGATAAATCAGAGCATTTTTAACCTTTGATTCCACTTCATAGTTTCTATCCAAATATTCAGCCAAATATACAAAGGTTTCATCAAGTTTTCCGGATTCTTCTCCGGACTTCACCATGTTTACATAAAAATTTGAAAAAACTTTTGGATGTTTTGAAAGAGCGAGAGAAATACTACTTCCCCCTTGTAAATCATCAGACACCTGTCCAAGCACTTTTCTCAAAGGAATACTTTCTGATTCAGCTGCCAAAAGTCTAAAAATACGTAGAGCGGAAACCTGCGCTGTAAAAAGCGTAGACATCTGTCGGGAAAGAATCACAACGTCTTTATTTTTTACTCTTTGTAAAAAAGTAAATTCCATATTAAGAATTCCCCCTTTCGGACCAGCTTCTTTTATAGTAGAAATAACAAGGCCGCGTCGCTGAAGCGAGTTGATTGCCATGTCGACATTGACAGCGTCAATAGACCCATCTTTTCCAGAACCGTCTTTGTCAATTGCTTTATAATTAAATAACATATTTTTATTTTATATATTCTACCTCAAATACACATTAGAAATCTACCTATAGAAGACGCTCCAAAATCTTTGGGTTTAGAGAATGCTGATATGCATCTTCAATTGTAATTTCTCCTCTTCTAACAAGTTCCGCAAGTGATCTGTTCATGTCAATCATACCCTCCTCTGAACTTGTCTCTATAACAGTGTTTAATTCATGGGTTCTTTTTTCACGAATGAGATTGGCAACAGCATTATTTGCAATTAAGAGTTCGTATACAGGAATAAGTCCCCCAGAAATACGAGGGACGAGTCTTTGTGAAAAAATACCTGATAGAGATCCTGCAAGCTGTATGCGGATCTGATCCTGCTGGTTGGCAGGGAAAGAATCAATAATGCGGTCAATCGTCTGTGCTGCATTGTTAGTATGAAGAGTTGAAAGCACAAGGTGGCCTGTTTCAGCTGCGGTTACAGCTGCGGCCATTGTCTCATAACCTCTCATTTCCCCTACCAATACAACATCAACATCTTCTCTGAAAACACTTACAAGAGCTGAATTAAAATCAGTTGTATCCACCCTTACCTCTCTCTGATCAATAATAGATTTTTTTTGATCGTAAATGTACTCAATAGGATCTTCAATAGTGATGATGTGTTCAGAACGAGTTTCGTTTATAAGCTCAATTAAAGCCGCAAGAGTTGTTGTCTTGCCTTGCCCCACAGGACCCACTACCAAGAAAAAACCTTGTTGTCTTTGAGCAAACATTTCAAGTGCAGGTGGTAAGTTTAAATCAGCAAGACTTCGTATCTGTTTTGGAATATGTCTTAAAACAATACCAACATATCCCTGTTGAAAAAAAGCATTCCCTCGAAAACGCCCGTAATCCTTAAAATCATAAGAAAAATCTATTTCTTTTTTCTCCTCAAATATCTTTTTGTTTTCTTCTGTAAGAAGACAGTCTGTAATACCTTTAATATCAATATGGGTTAGAACTGGCTTTTTCACCAAAGGAAGAAGTGTACCAGCAACACGAATTGTTGGATGTCTACCTTCAGACAAATGAAGGTCAGACGCACCCTCTTTCACAGTTGTCATGAGCAAATCTTCAATTTCTTTGTGGTAATCCATAATTTTTAGTTTAAATTATACTGGCAATTTTTTTAAGACATCCTCTGTTTTTATTTCCCCACCCAGTGTTTTTCTAACTTCAGCAACAACCTCAGACGGAATAGTTGTTGCTTTTATAATATAACCATTGATACCCAAATCTTTTGCTTTTTGTACATCTACTGCCTGACTCTGATTGGTAAGGAAGATAATTTTTGCTTCAGGTACGAGTTTGTCTTCTCTTATTTTTTCTAAAATTTCAAGACCATCCATAACAGGCATAATCATATCGAGCATTATCACATCAGGAACCAAACCTTCACCTGTAATTTTACCTAGAGCACTTGGGCCATCATTTGCAACAAAAACTTCAAAGCCTTCTCTTTGAAATTTGATGGTATACATATTCGACAAAAACTTATCATCATCGACAATAAGAATCTTGTATTTTTTTGTGTCTTTTGTTTCTCCTTCCATATTTTTATTTATTTAAATTATATCACAAAGCCCAAAACTATAGCGTATTTATTTCTTCAAATGGAACTTCTTTCTTTAGGGCTTTGATAATAGCGTCTTCCTTCATTGTAAGCATACCTTTTGATCTAAGAAGGCTACTTATTGCAAGTTCTGATGCATCTTTTAGAATTAAAGATTCCAAATCTTTATCCATTTTAAATGCTTCGAATACCGCTTGGCGACCCTTAATACCCTTTGGACATTCCGGGGTTGGCGCTATTTCATAAACTGTATCGAGTGGAGGAATTTCTGATCTAAACTGCTCAGGCAAATCTTCAAACTGTTTTTCTATCATCATTTTTCTTGAACCTTCAAGTGGAATTTCCTTTACAGCCTTGGGATTTGCCTTTCCAACAAGTCTCTGGGCCATAGTCAAAATAAGTGTAGGGGCAATAAGATAAGGATCTATACCCATATCTATAAGTCGTGGAATCACACCAGTTGCGCTGTTGGTGTGAATAGTAGATAACACGAGGTGACCTGTAAGTGCGGCTTGTACAGCAAGTTCAGCCGTCTCTTTATCTCGAATTTCTCCCACCATGATCACATCAGGGTCCTGACGAAGAGTAGTACGAAGACCTGAAGCAAATGTATATCCAATTTCTGGGTGAACTTGAGACTGACTCATTCCATCAATACTGTATTCCACTGGATCTTCAAGGGAAAGAACGTTCATTTCTTCTCTATCAAGCTCATTGACCATAGAATAAAGAGTCGTTGATTTACCAGATCCAGTTGGACCTGAAATCAAAATCATTCCGTATGGGCGATCAATTGCCTCTCTAATCAAAGCAAGTACGCGTGGACTAATACCCATACTATCGAGTTTCTGCACTCCTTTTTCTTGATCCAAAATACGCATAACAATCTTTTCTCCATAATATGAAGGAAAAGTAGACACACGAAAATCTATTTTTCTATTTTCAATACGAGCACTAAAACGTCCGTCCTGTGGCTTTCTTTTTTCATCAAGCTTCATGTTACACAAAATCTTGATACGAGCAACGACAGCTGGATGCACTTTTACTGGCAAAACTAGACTTGTATTTAAAATTCCATCAACTCGAAAACGCACTCTAACCTTATCTCTCATATGCTCTACGTGCACATCTGAAGCATTACCTTCAATGGCAAAACGCAATATAGTTGCTACAATTTTTGTAACAGGTGCGTCCTCAACAATAGTGGCTTGTATGTTTTTGTTACCTGGAGCAGAATCCTCTTTTGATTGTTTTTCAATCTCAACTTCTTCTCCAGAAAACTCTGTCTCAAGGTCGGTCAAAGCTCTTGTCACCTCCCCTGTCAGACCTTTATATGACTCCAAAACCTTTTGAAAATCTTCTTCACTGACTAAGAAAATCTTGAAGGGCATGTTTATCTTTTCAGAAATAAAATTTAGAGCGTCTCTAGCATCAATGTTGTCTGGATCTACTAATCCAACCTCTAATGCCCCATCTTTTACGGCAATTGGAATAATTTTGTAGTGAATAGCAGATTCTTCTGGAATAAAATTTAAAGTTTCAAAAGGTACTTCAACATCTTCCAAACTTTTCATTGGAATCTTCATTGAATCACTTTTAGCCTTTAAGATATCCGCGGAAGACACACCTCTTTCACGTAAAATATCTTCCACGGTTTTTCCGGAACTTTCAGACTCTTGACGAACATAAGCGACATCGTCTTGAGTTAAGACATTGTTTGAAATCAATACATCTAAAAAATTCATTTATTTAATTTTTGATTTTACTGTTTTTGTAGTAGTTGTACTTGTAGTATCACCGACTTGCACAGTCTGACCTGATGAATAGAATATTGCGTTAACACTATTATCTACAGCCAAACTTGTTGATGTAGACAAAGGTGCAAATGGGTTTGGACGACCCGGTGTCTCTGAACCAAGATCTCTACTCGAATCCACAAGCCCAGCAAAAACTGGATCCTTTAGAACATCATTTTTTAAATCTATGGTTTTTATAACAGCAAGCTGGTTTAGAAATGTCTGTGTAACTGGAGTGTTAACATCAGTAATACTTGAAACATCAGTCTTCATCAAACCTCCAACAGAAATACCTAGGTCTCCATTCTTAACAAAAAAATATGAATAGGCAAAAAACCCTGCTACCAGTAGGACAACTATTACAACAATGATTTTTATTTTGCTCATAATTTTATTTTAACCAATATGTTTGCACTGTTAGGTTGTAAGTATAAACATTATCTTTCTCGGCCGTAAACGAGAGAGCTTTTAGATCCACAAATCTCAAGTTTGACTCCATATCATGCAAGAAAGATAAGAAAGTTTCGTAAGGCAGTGTTATAGAAAAAGAAATTGAAATGGTTCCGTAAGGCTTACTATCTGGACCAATTATAGCACCCTTAGTATTTGTATCTTGGTTTATTCTGGCTCCTTTAATATTTACACTGTATTTTTTAGCGATATTATTTATTGCTAAAATCAAACCAACATTATCAACAGCGTCAGGCAAAGACTTGGCTAACTTATCAACACTTTGAGGTGGAATAGCTTTGTACTGAAGCATTAGGTTATCTCTTTGAGCTGATAGAGTTACAGCATCATTTTGAGCATCTGAATATTCCTTGTTTTTATCTTGAAGAAGCTTTAACTTCTGATACGCTCCGTCGGTAAATCCAAAAAACAAACCTACTGAAAGTACTATTAAAATGGCTGGTGTAAAAAATTTCATTTTTAATTTGTTGTTTGACTTCCTTGACTGGTACTCGACGCAGTAACAGCATTTGTTGCCCCCTTATTTTGTGTCAAAGTATAATAAACAATTTGTGAAGGATCTATTCCTGATGTAAAAGTAAATGTTGCGTTGCCTGCAGGATCAAGATCTAAGTTTGAAAATATCGGACTCTGAAATATATTTTTTAAAGAAGGATCTGAAAAAGCTTTTGATTGCAAAGCTACAAATTCGTAGCCTTTTGCTTGGCCAGTCATACCTAATGTGACTTTCCCATCAGATCCGTAAGATAGATTGAAATCATTAAAACGAACATCTGGCAAAGTGTTATTTTTCAGTAAATCAAAAAGCACAGAAGACTGAACATGTTGATGTAGAATAGTTTTAACGGCTTTCAATCTATTACTGAGTCTAATATAAGTATCCAATGTTGTTGCCGGTGAAGCGGCTTCACTCTTTTTTAAGCCTTCATCTTGAGCGGCTATTGTATTTGAAAGAATATTAGTATAAACATAAACACCTCCTGCAGAAGCAAGACTTAAAAAGAAAATGAAGAAGGAAATTATTGTTACAACACTCACACCACTCGAAAGATGCTGGCTTTGAGTGATTGGCTGTTTGGGAATAAATGATGTTTGAAACTTTGTTTCCATATACTTTTTTAATTATATCATTCTATTTCATTTTTGTTCAACAATCTTTTCAACAAAAACAAAATTGCGTACTAATTAAGTTCTTGTAGCTTTCTAAGGGCAATTCCTACAGCAACAGAAAAATCAACACCTGTTGCTTTTAGAACTTCTTCAAGAAACGCAGGAGCCTCCACCTTTGCAAAAGGGTCTCCGATCATGACATCTGTTTGAAAATTTGCCCTAGCTAGCTCACTAAAGCCATGTAATGATGATCCTCCCCCCGTTAAAATAACCTTACTTATTGTTTTACTATATTTTCTTTGATAATTTAAAAGTACACTGTTTGCTTCGGAAAAAATAAAATCTATCGGGACAGATATTGTGTCAAAGATACTTCTTTCCTCTCCCAGTTCACCACTACCCAAAGCTCTTTTAATTTTCTCGGCTTTATCTATTGGCACGCCCAAACTCTTTGAAATGCTAATTGTGAGATCTTGAGAACCTTTATTTATAATATGTGACGATCTGATAATGCCTCTATCCATAATGTATATTTTGGTTGAAGCAGCCCCCATATCAAAAATCATGACGGGTGTTGTTTCTTGAGAAAGAAGAGATCTTGTTGCACTGAACATTTCAATTTCAAAAAAACTAGTCTTTAGACCAGCTTTTATGACTGTATTATTAAAATTAGTTAAGACTTCATTGTGAATAGAAACAACAAGAACTTCTGTTTTTTTAGCAGCAGGAGGATCTGGATGATCTGGTTTTTTTTCATTATTGGATCCACCACCCAATGGACCTATCCATGAACCACTAGCAGCCGCAGGGCCATTACTAGATGGTGCCACCTGTGCAAGAGAATGTTCTTCATCCTTTTGAATAAAATCCAAGTCCTGACTCTCTTCCTTTGGAATAACCCACCAGTCTAAAGTCACCTCACTGATAGGAACAGGGATATATTTTCTTGCTTCAATCGGAATCATTTCCTTCAACTGACGCTCATCAGAAACTGGCATTTCAATAAGAGACACGAGACTTGATCTAAATGGAATTGAAACACCTGCATTCCCTGTGGTAACTTTTGCCTCTCTTAAAAGATCTACGACAGCCTCTGCAAGCTTGTCTGTAGGTAAACTAACAGCTTGACCTACAGTAACTCCACCGTATGTGCCAAGAGCTAATTCTCCATAAGTTTCAAGCACAGCCTTACCTTTTTTCTTTCTAAGCTGCACGACTTTTAGAGCAGAACTTCCTATGTCAATACCAATGACACTTGTTTCGGTTTTCTTGAAGAAATTTTGAAAAGGATTTTCCATATAAAAGGTATGCTTCTGTCGTAGACTAAATTCTTAACTTAAATACATATTGTGCACATATCATGAAAAGTATTATTAAAATTATATCACGACAGAACAATATATTTAAATGGTTTTTTGACATTATTTTTGTTGACAACTTATACATATCAATGTTTTTACGTGAAAGCGAGCCGGCTCACCACAACAAAGCCTCAACACCCTATTCTAAAGAAGTACACGGGGTGACCATTTCACCTTTTTTATTTAAAAAAACTACCTATAAAAATATAAACGTCTGTGCATTTGCAATGTTTCGATACAAAGACATTGTTATAAAAAATGTCATAGCTGAACTAAAAAATTACGCAAGAAGTGATATAACTGATTTTATTGGAAAAAAACTAGCCAAAACAGTCCTGCAAAATTTGAACAAGAACTCTGAGCATTTTTTACCATTAGGGCTAAACAACAGCCCCATTGTTGTAACCTACATACCCTTATCCCCTAGTAGATTGATTGAAAGAGGATTTAATCAAAACAAGATGATAGCTGAAGGGTTTTTTAATCACTTTAAAGTTCTTAAACCTGTTTATTTGAAATCTAATGTTTATTTTTTTGATTTATTAGAAAAAAATAGAAATACTTCAAATCAATCTAGCCTTAGGCAAAAAGACCGTCTAAACAATCTAAAGGATTGTTTTAGCGTTTCAATTAATGCAAAAAACGAACTTATTGAAATGGTTAGTGATGGGCCACAGAAACAAATAGATATCATCATTATAGACGATGTTACAACCACAGGGCATACTTTTGAAACAGCTACTAGATCAACCATAGACTACTTTGCGTCTGACAAAATTAAGGAAAATCAAGGTGAAATACAAATAAACAATGTTGTTTGTTTGGCTGTGGCGCATTAAAATTTCACACCCATTTTTACCCTTTGTGATATCAAAAATACAGCATGTATGTATTGTGGGATTTGGTCACGGATATTTTTCTGGTGAAAAATTCCGAGACCTCAGCTCGGCACCTTCGCGCCTGCGCTTTTCAAATCCCACACTCTCTATCTGAAAGCACAAAGAAAAAGACCCCATTAAGGGGTCTTTTTCTTTGTGTGCGGAGAGTGTGGGATTTGAACCCACGAGGGGTTTTAAAGCCCCTACCTCGTTAGCAGTGAGGCGCTTTCGACCACTCAGCCA
>CAINVO010000006.1 GCA_903854195.1 uncultured bacterium
GGACAAGGTCAAATTTTTAGAAAAAATTATTGATAGCATAAAAGATTACACCATAGCTGATTTATCTGTTAACAGATACGTTCTGCTTTTGCAGTTGGATGCCCTCATTAATTCTGTTCTGAAAGATTATGCAAAGCAGAAATTCGATAAATTGTTAAAGGGCGGGAAGATTAAGGTGAAAAAGTTTGAGAAGTTCCCGGAAGTGGTAACCTTATCAGAGGAGCTACCTGAACAATTTAATAAAAGCTATTATAGCAAAGTTGATAAACTGAACAAGGAAGAGTTAAGTTTTCTCGAAAGGCTGGATTTAGACACCCTTCCCAATGTTGATTTTTGGCTCAGAAATACAGAAAAGAAAGATTGGGCGTTTTATTTGCAGGGCTGGCAAAGGAATAAATTTTACCCAGATTTTATTGCCTTAACGAAAAAGGGTAATATGCTTTTGTTGGAGTGGAAGGGGGAAGATAGGGTAAGTAATGAAGATACAGAATACAAGACAAAACTTGGTGAAATTTGGGAAAAATTAGGAAAAGGGAAATTAAATTTCTTTTTGGTTCACAATGGAAATATTGAGGAAATTTTGAATAAAATAAAAGAATTGTAGAAGATTATTGAAAATTAGTTAGTTATCCACAGATTTTATATGGAAACCGTGATTTGACACGGTTTTTTTGTGGAGTAAAATGGGGTTGAAAGGTCGCAAATACATTATAAAACCAACAAAAATATGTCACCAGAAAACAATTTTTATGTGGTTGGTAGTCAGCAGCAGTATTCAACAATGGGCAATAGCTCTGCATGGGGCGTTGTTAACAATCTTTTAGTTGTTAGGAGCGAAACCATTGCAAGCTGCACGGCATCTAACTCAGACGGCGCAGTTTGGGTTGTTGACGTCGCGGAATCCAGGTGCGCGTCGGATGAATATCATGACTACCAAAGTTCCACAGAAAAGATTTTGTGCCACAGCGGATTCTTAAAACAGAATGCAGCTAATCCCTGCCGCTTTTACATACTTTGTCCATATTTTTTAGCGACTAAACAGGACGCGATAAAATATGTTGTTTCAAAGATTAATGAGCTCGACAGCTGTTACGCACAAAGTTGATTCTTATGGGGAATAAACAAAAAGTCCAGCAATGGGCTTTTTGCGTGTAATCAATTAAAAAGGTAGAAAAGTTTAAGAATTAGTGATAATATAAAATTACAATTAAGTAATTGCCTAACCCCTATAAGAAATTATAGGGTATGGCACAAAATACCATATGAATATACTGAACCCGTCGTTCAGGCAACTATTCATATGGTCGTATTCCGAAAGGAATATGGGGGCGCAAGCCTCGGCCTAGCGGCGGGCTTTGTGTTTATAAAAAATGAAATAAAACTTATGAGTGAAATAATTTATGTTTTAACAAATGAGGCGATGCCTGGTTTTGTAAAAATTGGGATGACAAACAATTCTGTCTTAGAAAGAATAAAGCAATTAGACAGAACAAACATTCCAATGCCATTTGAATGTTATTACGCCTGCGAAGTGGGGAACGCTAAAGATGAAGAAAAGTGGTTGCATTCAATATTTTCAGACCGTAGGGTCCGTGATGAACGAGAGTTTTTTAAGATTGATCCGGAGCGTGTTGTGGCTGCCGTCCGCAGAATTCAAAAGAAAGACGTAACCCCAAAGGATTTTATAAACACAACAAAGGAAGAGGAAAACGCTCTTGAGGAAGTGAAACAGATGAGGGCGAGGTTTGATTTTTCCAATTACAAAATACCAGTTGGTTCAACCATTGTTTTCTCA
>CAINVO010000007.1 GCA_903854195.1 uncultured bacterium
GGAGAATCTGATCCACCTCCTCCCGGTGGTGTAGCTGGATTATCTCCGGGAGCTCCGTTTGGTCCACCATTTGGACCTCCGTTTGGATCACAGTTTGATCCTGCATATGCACTTAGATTTCCTGTGACTTTTTCTGAGAAGAGATTGAGTTTGTTTGGAGTGATGAAGAAAAGTAAAGCAGTTAACCCTACCAGAGAGATAACGGCTAGAGATAGTTTGATTTTCATGGTGATAATTATATATCGTTTTTTATAATTAAAAAAGACTGAGGCTTCCAAAAGAAGCGCTCAGCCTTTATTATTTTTTGAAAAATATTTTTATTTTTATTTTAATAATGAATTCAAAGCATTCCACACATTACCCAACAAACTTTGAACAAAAGTTTTTTTAACCCGAGATGCACCGACTACTGAAGCATTTATACTTACCGAACTTGTTCCTGTGGTACTTGCAACACTTGGGGTAGATGAAACACAAGGCACATTTGAAACAGTTACAGCAACCGGTTCACTTTGAGTAGTTCCAACTGAATTAGTTGCAGAAACCTTATAGTATGAAGTCTCTGAAGTTGACTTGCCTTTTTTATCAAGAATCAACGCACCCGACCCATCCGTATAACTACTATATGACCTTCCTGAATTGATGTAAGAGAATATCAATTTATATGTACCTTTTACAGTTGTAGATTTATAAATTTTATATGTCTCAGCATTTACATCTGGAGACCAAGAAACAAATGCTCGTTGTGGGCAAATTGCCTGACCAGATGAATTAGCTCCTGAGGTTACAACAGTGACATTTATAGTAATATTTGGTTTACACAACTTTGAAGCAGTGACAACTTTGGAAGCCACACTCATTCCAGACTTATCATTCTTTGCGGAAATTTTATAATAAAACTTTCCAGAACCAGGAGTATCACTATAATAATCTGTTAGAATTGAAAGACCCTTGGGGGAAGGCGGTAAGGTCGTCTGTACATCAGATTGAATGAGCACATATGTTCCGTCAACCTTATCGGAACGATAAACATCGTAACCAACACTTCCAAGAGAAACAGGCCATGTTACAGAAACCTTACCACCACATGATGAGTCAGTAGTCACATAAGGAGCCGCTAATTTTGAAAGCGTAATATTTGTTATAGATATTGGAAATGGAGTACTGCTTGTTGCTTTGGTTGTAGTTGAAGGCAAAAGTGGTCCAATGAATGGAGGTTTTTTTAGACTGCAAGATCTGTTCGCGCCACTTGTTCCGTTACATGACCAAAGATAATTTGCTGCAGTATCTGTAGCATCAACCAAAGTACCAGCAACACATTCATTATTTGAAAATCCACAAAGGCCATAATCAACGGGTGAAATAGGTATATTGCATGAAGAAGTGACCCCACCATTAAAACCTTTACACTGCCAATTATAACCATCAACAGCATCTTCAGTATCTACCAATGTTCCGACACTACAAACGTTATCACTAGCACCGCAAACACCATTAATAGATTGTGGTGCTGGAGCTGTGTCAGTTGATGAAGTTGGAAAATATACATTTAAGTCAGTTGAACCTTGCGATAAATCATCAGGTGAAAACAAACTTTGAACATTCACCGTAGCTGTAGTCCCAACAGGAACTCTATAGTAATCAACAGAATCAACAACACCTGAAGAAATTCCCAGTATTGTTGTAGTTCCTTGTTTACCCAAATAATTTGATACTGAAATATTCTTATAAAACAAAACGTCGGCATTTACCGCCTGTACCTTTACATCAAACAATGCACCTTCTACCTTAGCCCCTGTCTGAGAATCAATATAATTATTAAATTGAAAATTTGATATTGGATAAGCTAAAACTGACTCTGACTGTGCGGAAACAAAAATTACTTTTTGTAGCAAAACAAATGCAACTACAGACAATGTTAGTGCGAATATAAAAATATGTTTTTTGTTCATTATGGTTTTGTATATATTTTTCATATTTTTATTTTTTCAATTTTTTAATGATCGCACCTGAGGCCTTGACTGCCTTTAAGTAGTCCGATGTAGAATCCCCCACTCCTCCATAGTCATTATTTCTACCATAATCATAGTTCCATACATTTTTGACACTACCAACATATACATCCTTTCCGGCGGCTTTTGTTTGCTGGTAAGTTGCAACTAAATCTTGGAAAAATTTAGAATCCTTAGGTACAGAAAACTGCCAAACGTTGCCCTGACCGTCAACTGCAATGTTTGTTATATTTGCCCCAGGAAAATTAATAGCTGAAGTCATAATTCCGAAAATAAAATCTGCAGTAGAAGGTGGATCACCAACACCATTATCAGCTAAACCAATATTGCTTGTAACCGTAGTTGGATGATTGTGCATGTCCGTAACTGAGGCTACCCCACCATATTTCTTGGCGTCATTTTGAGCCTGAGCTATTGCACTATCCCAACCCACTGAATCTGCATAACTTTTTCCAGAATAATCCATCACTGTTCCGTCACCAAACTTAACAACCAAATGTCCTGTTTCTTTTGTTACCGAAGGGTCAGAGGCATAATTTGTCAGTTGCTGAATATCACCACTAACTCCAGAATCATATGAAGATATGGATTGTGTGATACCTTTTCCTTCGATAAGATTAGCGATATCATTTTTTATATTTGTAGCAGCACTACATATTCCTCCAATCAAACTTTGACCAGTTGAACATGAATTTGTTTTTCCTAATGTCGATTTTTTTGTTCCAACAGTTGGAGTTGTTATGTGAATATAGGTAGGAGTACAGTTTGCATTAAGCCATGTTCCAATCCTACTTAAGGCGTTTGGATCATAGAAGGTTGAAGATGGATCAAACCTGACATGATCATTGTCTAGCTTGTCAGAATTACTTGCATCATCAGGACCGGCACTATCATAAACTTTACTTAAACCGTCAGTCCAAATAATAGTATCTGGGTCACTCGCAATTCCGGCGTTTCTTGCTAGTTGAATTTGACTAACATTTTCAATCCCACTAAAAACTGAACCGAACAGAGTTGTAAACCAGGAAGGTGGCGTGAGCCCTAGAAATCTTTGATCGGCTTTATAAGGAGGATCAAACAATAAATAATCTACATTATTTCCTAAATCCCCAAGTAAACTTTCTGCATTGTATGCACCGATGGCAGCTATCGAATGTGCCGCAACCAATATTTTTACATTAGGATTTGCGGCTTTTAATGCTGTTATTTCACTCACCAATGTGTCGCTGAAAGGTTTTGCATAATCGGTTTTGCCAATAATCAATCCGACTTGATTTGTTCTTTTTGCAGAATTAAATGAATCAATCATACCTTTTACATAAGTTGGTCCGAAACCACTTTCAGCCCCATACCCACCTTCTGCATAAACAAAACAACCTGCGTAAGCTACTGCACTACATGTAGCTTTTGTTGAACCTCCATCAGAAGTTTTTACTGTTACATAGTTTGTTTGGTTGACAGCACTGTTTGTACCAGAAAATGGATACGCCAATGTTTCACTTGGAGTTGTGGATCCATCTTTCCAAAGATAGCTCAACCCTACTGGAGAATTATTACCACCCACTGACGCTGACACAGTCCATTTTAATGAACCATTTACATCCGGAGCACCACTACAACTTACAGTTGGATTTACAGCTGGAGCTGAAACGATAGTGCAGGAATTATTCGTATTCGAAGAAGACACTGAATATGAAGTTCGGGAATTAGAAAAATTTGAAGTAGCTTTGACAGTGGCCGTCACGGACTTACTAGACGAAGCAAGGACATCTATGGATGATCCGGTATATGTTTTTGTTCCAATTTTCCATGTATAAGCCGGGCTACTACCCCCATCCACCTTACCCACGAACGTCAAATTACTTTTTACAACCCCGGTTAATGGATCAGTTACATAGTTTATTTTTGCAGTACATGTTGCTGCTAGTTTTTTTACTGGAGTGTACTGACAAGTGTTATCTGTATTGGAAGAATTTATTACTTGTCCTGTTTTGGTGTATGTTCCAGAACCTGTAATACTTGCCTTGCCTGTATTGTTTACTGAGCTATATGAATACGCAACTGCATCTGTGGTGTTGCCAACACCTAAACCAGACTTAGTAACATCATCACCCCAAGCATAAGTTTTTGGTGTGTAACCTGTACCAGTTACAGGAATTGACGTCCATTTTATATTTGTATAATTTTTTCCACTACCTGACTCAAAAAATTCTCCACTACATTTAAGAGTGTAAGGAACTGGTGGTGGTGGAAGTGCACACTTGTATTTTAAAACCCAACTATCTCCACCTGCAGGATTGCGACCAGCGAAGTTGAAATTTATACCCACCGAAACCTTAATATCAGATATAACGTATGGAGAAGCACATAAGCCTCCTCCATCACTTCCTACTGCATAGTCATTTTCATATTCAGCATACCCATTTTGAAAACCAGCAAACCAGCTTTTTTGAATATCAGACCAAAATATAATTCTTGAAGAACATTGTGTTTGAGTAATACATGATTTACCAGTCCCGCCAATGCCATCTATGTCTTTTACATCATCAGTATAGTGCCAACCTCCGTACTCAAAAACTCCATTCATATTAACGTAACCGCCTGATAGCACTTCCCCATACGCCTGTGCAATCTGTGTCGATATTAAAAATGAAAAAGAAACTAGGACAACAACAGATGCATTAATAAAAAAACCAACAATCTTAGATGACATAGCTGGGAAATAATAAAATAATAATGAGTTTATTATACACCTTTGAATTACCTAACCAAACTCACAGAAAAAATAAAAATACTTTTTAAACCAATGAAAAGGCCCGCACCTACTGTGCGGACCTTTGATTCAATGGATGATCAATATTGAGAGTTGTAGTTTTTTCTGCGTATAGACCAAAATCTACGAGCAGAGAAAAATTTACCTTTGGCGTCGTGAGAGTCACTGTGACATGACTCCCCTCAACTTGAACTTTACCAATTTCAAGAGATCTGAGGTCTTCGTTTGGTACACAAAAACCATTCTCACCCCTGACCTCCCATTTAACGACAACAATCTTTCCACCGAAAAACACATGAAGTTCGTCATGCATTTCCAAGTATGTTTCCTCGAGACTAGAACTTCCGAGAAGCGCAACCCCTACATCATTGTGAGTTGAAGGAATGTTTATTTTCCTAGCTCCCCCTTTATGCAGTGCCACGACTTTACGAAAATAGTCTAATAAATGCGGGCAGATTTTTCTGCCCGCCAAGTGGTTTTCCAAATCCTTTACCTTAGGATCCTCAATAACAATCCTCGCTGTTATATTTTTATCATCCATAAACATGTGGGTGACGTATTCTTTTAAATTTTAATCCAAGTGATGATAAAAATTTAAAAGGAACAATGATTCTATTTAATAGACCGTGCCACCAATTAATTTATTACAAAAAATACCTGTTCCGTGTTGAATTAAAAACACGGAACAGGTATTTTTTTATTTATTAGATATTTGAAGCATTCATCATCTTGTTTTCAAGAAGCATGATGAGATTTAATGCATTTGCTTGAGAGGTTTTTGAATCCTTACTTCCAATGAAGGCTTCCCATCCTGATGTTATCCCTGCATCTTTAAGCTGTCTTAGATCATTTTCCAGTTTAACACGATCATCTGATGAAGCACTCGCCTGTGAGTTAAGGACAACATTGAGATATTCCTTAAGAACAATGTACGCCTGAGTATTTACAGAGGTACTTAGTGCTGTTTGATTTTTAATTTGCTGTAGCTGTTTATTAACTGAAGCATACTGCATTGAAAAGTAAACGTTACCTGCCAAAAGGATCACTATCAAGATAAGAGCGAAAATATTATTTTTAAACATATGTGATGATTATTCGTTAATTAATACTATTATAGTAGATATTTAGTTTTTTGGGTACTAACACACAAAAACCAACCACCAAAAATAGACCACCCTTTACAGATCCAATCATAAAATCCAAAAGAAACTATCTTTGACATGACCGTATTAATGTGATATTATTGTATACAGTAGATTAGTAGCGCACAAAGCGCAAACCCTATGTAAGCGGGTAAAAGCTGCATCACAGGAGATCATTGAAAAATGCAACCAATGTCAGAATTAGGTTCAACAACACTCGAAGACAACGAAGTTTTTTCCAAAATGCGTGACGACATGAGAAAAGGGGGCCTTCACCTTTTCTCTGAAGTTACCATCGACCAAAACGATGCCCCGTTTTTCATACCATCAAAAAAGGCCAGGATCACCAAGCAGTTTTACTGGTGTGAAAGAAAAAAGATCATCGTCATACTGGCAAGAACAGAAAGAATTTTTGAAGTCAAAGGTGACGAGTCCGAACACCTTTCAAGTCACTGGGAAATTGAAGTTATCATGGGATACATCCGTAAGTGGGAAGATTTGGAAGAAATCGTTCCTGGAGGAAAAATCTCGGATATCCCATTTTTAAGTGCAGAGACGCGAGACAACAATCTTCCACTTGGTTTTCAGCTTACCGGCAGTAGCTATAGTGGTTCAGAGAGAGTTGTCACAATGTCCATGTATATTGACCAGAAAAACTCCGTCGGAATAGCCGAAAGCGCGATTCGGATAAAAAATAAGGTTGAAAAGTATCTTGAGAATAATTATTTTGACGGGCTCTGGGTTTACACCTTCCCCCCAAGCTACACGTTCAAAGGTTGTGAGGAAGTCTTCTGGAGTCGCTTCGACAAAAGAAACCTCCGAGCTATCATAAAAAAACCCTACGGGTCTTCTGGACTAAAACGTTAAAGTCAAAACACGCTTAGGAGATTAGCGTCCCGAACTCCAGCCCTGTTGCATTTGCACAGGGCTTTTTCATTTACAAAAAATACACCCCCACCAATTTAAAAATTGGTGGGGGTGTATTTTTAAAATTTATAAAACCCTTTCTCCTCTTATTAAACGAATCAACACCATAACTATTGCTATGACCAATAAAATATGGATAAAACCCCCAAGTGTATAAGAAGTAACTACACCAAGAAGCCAAAGTACGACTAAAATGATTGCAATTGTGGTTAACATGCAAATAGAGCCGTACATGTCGGGCACTTATTACAAATTTAAATCGTGTCATTTAGCACACTTTAACTCGGCTAACTTTATGCACGGTCGAGACATTCTTACTAAACTAAAAAATTACATTAATAAATAATAAATTAAAATAAAAATGAAAAAAAGCTTTAAAAAAATCAGCAAATCATTAGCGACCGCAACTCTAATGGCACTTGTACTCAGTACATTCGGTATTGCTATAACACAATCAGCAGCACCTGCACAAGCTGCAGAAGGCACTGCAACTGTCACAATATTAAAATATATTGACGGAGCACCTGCAACAGCCACAAACGCAAGTAGTTCAGACTTCCAAATGAATGCTACTTGGACAATAAACGGTGCAACAGGTACAGGACAGTATGCACTTAGCGCAAGTGGATATAATGGCGACCCCACTCCATATCAGGCAATCACATCTGCCCTTCCTTTGGGTTCCGACTATGGAACAAGTGAGATAGTTGATGGAACTGTTGTTGGCGCAACAATTGCAACAACTTCTCCTTTTTCACTTGTTGGATATACAACAGGAGCTACTCTTGCAGAAGCAACCGCAGCGACTCCAACATTAACTGTTCCAAATTTTACAAGCATTGCAAATAATGAGTTTGTGATTGTTTGGAATCACGACAACAATGCAGTAGTTACTCCCCCAGTTGTTGCAACATCTACACCCGTAGTAACAAACACGGCGACAGGAATAACTTCAACTGACGCAACACTAAATGGTACCGATGGTTCAGAAGATGCTTCTGGACATTCTTTTTGGGTTTCAACAAGTACATTTAGTACTGCAAGTCCTACACTCCCAACTGGCGTTTACTCAACAACAGATCTTGGTCCAGTAGCTTCAAGTACTGCATTTTCTGCTTTACTTTCTTCTGCTTCAGGTCTTCCCGCAGTAACAGCAAGTACAACATATTATTTTGTTGCTTGGGCTAACGTTGGTGGCACATGGACCCCAGGAACAATCAATACTTTCATGACATCATCTTCAACAAGTAATGGAACAATTGATGGAACAGTAACTGGAGGAGCAACATCTTCAATTGGAGTTTTTGCAGTAACAGGAGTTACGGCAGTAAAGACAACTTCAGTTGCAGACGGTACATTTGCTAGTGGTTTAGAATACACATTCAACATCACAGTACCTACAGATGAGACACATCTTAGTATGAAATTTGCAGATTGGATGAGTACTGTTGGATCAAACATTCTACCAGTTGCAAACAATATGAGAATCTCTTCAGCACAGGCAGACAATGCTGGTGCAACAGTTTTGGTAACAGCTTCTGACACTTATACATCACCAAAACTTCACATGACAGGCGATCTAAACCCTGCTCTAGCAGGAAATCAGGTCCAAATAAAAGTTGAAGTTGCGGTACCAAATAGCACTATAAATGGTTCTTACTCAACAAGCTACGGAGTTCAAACTCAGTAATTAAAAACGTAATAAAAGGCTCAGGAAATTAAAAATTAGGGAGAGCTATAAACATCTTAAAACTATGAAATTAAAAAAAATATTATCGATTTCGAATACCGTTCTTTTGTTACTAGCTCTCTTCTCTTTTTCAGCAGCAAATGCAGCTGAAATTACTGGGACTTTGAGCTCAGCTGGAGTGTCCCATATCACCACATCCCAAGGTGAGACTGGCACACTGGCTGGCACAGTAACAGGTGGCTCTGGTACCATTGGTGGTAGCACCTCAGGTGGATCAGGTGGTGGTAGTACGGGCGGAAGTTCATTAACAGGTAGTGTTACTGGCGGTGGATCAAACGGTCAACTTGCCACAACAATAGTACCGGCTGGCTCCGTCCTTGGTGCTGCCACTGGACCCACTGATTATTCTAATCCATCAAATGGTGGATCAGATTTAGCACAAGCAAATACAGGAGATGTTTCTACTTCGACAGACTACTCAGACGCCACAATTTTAGCGTCTAGTACTGCTGATCAGAATTCAAATCAATTAGCCGCGGTTGGCGCTTCGGGTTTTGATTTGGGAACATGGTCATTATGGATTCTTCTTCTATTAGCTTTAATTGTTATTATTTACTACATATACAAACGTTACTCACGTGAACGATATACAAGATAAATCGTCTATCAATATGTAAGGGTATGACAACCAAAAAAAATAAAACGTCTGCAAGGGCGTTTTATTTTTTTTGAACCTGGATCTAGACTTTCATTTTTCAAAATAAAAACCCTGTGAGACCGTAATCTCTCAGGGTTTTGTTTTTGAAAACAAATTTTAGCTTTTTTACAAAGATCGCATAAGTTGCAATAAAATTCAACTAATACTGATCTCTGTTTTTCGATTTTTCATCATCACGTCGGCGTTCACCTTTAACATGTTGCTGCGGTTGCCTTCCTCCCCCATGATGTTCTGAAAAATGTTGAGAATCACTCCAACTAGAAGCAGAATGTTGCATGGAACTTGAGCTTTGTCTCGATTGAGAGGATTGATGAAACTCGCCTCCGCTATGCCATGAGTATTTCTGACTGTAGTTGTGTTGGGAATACTCTCTCCTTGATGGATGTGAAGAATACCTTTCTGGGTATTTTTGATAATAATAGTTGTAATGACTCCAACATCCTGCTGCTTGATTTTGTGGGACACTCGCGTAGGCAACCTCCCCATTATCCATAACAACAGGAACATCTTCGTACTGAACTTCCTCAACATTATTTCCAACAATCACATTGTCGTCTGAAGAGACAACACAATTTGGCCTTAAAACTCGGGTAGTTATAGTTGTTCCACACCCAACCATTAAGACACTGACCATGGCAATGACTGTAGCCATAAGCCACGCTTTGATTTTTAATTTCATTTTTAGGGACCTCCTTTGTTTGCCCCATCTTTGTTTGCTCAATGACCAACTTTGAATGGATACAAATTTATCCTATCCAAGTACTAACCCCACACTACAACACTATATTAAAAATGACAATGGATAAAAACTAACGGTCTGAATAGAAACTTGACACGAAACTCAAAGCGGAACATTATTTACATCAATGGAATCTTTACTGATAGTGGTCAAATTAATATTTGGTTTTGTTCTTGTGTGTCTTGGATTTATTCTATCCATAATTACTTTGTCACTTACTGCCATACTTTACGGTATCCATAGTTTTAATTTTACTCAACAAGAAATTTTAAGTGGTGTCATTTCTTTAATTTTAATTATTAGTTTTGAACTTGAAGGGTGGTCAATACTTACAAATCACCACCGGGCAATGAAGAACAAAACTCTATCTAGATTTACAAAGAGACACGTAGAAGACGATGCCCAAAATGAGACTACACTGAAAGTGTGATAAAATTGTCAAAATGTTAAAAAAAGAAGTTCCATTCACAAAATCCATGCTTGGGATTTTTTTGTTTATATGTATTCTTGTTTTTGTAATAGAACAAAGGATGACAGAAATTGACTCCATAAACGTTAAGATGGTTAAATCCATCAACTCTCAACCGATGAAACTTGTAGCATTAACATTTGATGATGGACCATATGGAACATCAACAACGGATGTTTTGGATATATTAAAAGCCAACAATATAAATGCTACTTTTTTTCTTATAGGAAAAAATGTTAAAAAAGAGCCAGAAATTGTTAGGCGCGAGTTGGCTGAAGGTAATGTGATTGGAAACCACACATACGACCATACGAAATACCTAGCAACCATGAATTACGACCAAATACACAGTGAGCTCGTTAATACTGATATCATTATCGCTAGCACAACAGGGCTCCACCCTATTCTTTTTCGCGCACCGTATGGCTCACTTTCCTCAAGCACAGTAAATGTCATAAAAAAACTACAGTACAAAATATCTGGCTGGACAGATGATCCTACTGACTGGAACAAAAATATTTTATCTCAAAATATTGATAACATCGTAGATAAAGAATTAGGCAAAAGCAAAATTTCTATTATATTACTCCACGATGGAAGAGACACTGAGTTAAACTATCCCAGAGAAAACATGTTAAAAGCACTGCCTGAAATCATTTCTGACTTAAAAAATCGTGGTTACACTTTTGTAACGTTAGACAGGATATACGGGATCCCAGCTTATAGATAAAGCATAAAAAAACACAAGGAACCGAAACTATTCCTGTATATGGACATTTGCCCTACTCAACAATTCTTGTTTAAGTTCCTCCGCAAAACCTTTATCAATTGTAGGCAAAATACCTTCAGACTCGTTAGCTCCCCCATCCTGATTTTCATGACCTTCATATTCATGACCAGCTGTTAAAATAACTAAACGACAAACTCCAAAAACCTGACTAAGAAAACCCTGATCCATTTCCACGTTCTCTATGTGGTTATATGGAATTGATAGTTCCTCTTTGTGAATAATACCTCTCTTTATCTCTAGAGCATGATCGTCCAGACAAAACTGATAATAGTGATAGTCGAGCCAAGCAATAAAAGCACCTAGAGCAATAATTATAATCCAAAGCACAACAAGAAGGAGGACAAAAAGATCCACAAGAGAATTTATGGCACTTACTCCAGCGACAGACATTGAAAAAGTAGACATCAAAAAAGATTCATCAATAGATCTGAGAACAATTACAACCATAATACCGAAAAAAATAGCGAGCGGGCCAAACATTCTCTCTAAAATAAATATGTAAAGAGTTTTAAGTCCCAATCGGTGGTATGTGCTAAGTTCAATCATTTTTTTAAGATTTTAGTAAAACTGAATAATTTAAATTAAGGGTGAAAAAAGAATGCTACTGCAATAATAACATACGTAATTAATAGCTGTACTCCCTCAAACCAATGGCTCTCTCCATCTTCCACAATAGAGTTAACAATCAACACCGAAAAGATAAGTGCCACAAGTTCAAAAGTGTTAAAAACTAAACTCATTTGTGTCTTAAAGAAAAGACTGACCAAAACTAGTACGGGTGCAGCAAACATTGCGATTTGGGTAGCTGACCCAATAGACACTTGCAAGGCTAAATCCATTCTATTTTTGACAGCAACTGTCACAGCAGAAGCGTGCTCTGCAGCATTTCCAATAATTGCCACAAAAATAACTCCAATAAATAGTTCTGTCCAACCGAAACTCTGCACTAATGGCTCAATAGAACCAACCAAAATTTCACTCATCCAAGCAACAAATATTGTTGCAATGAAAAGAATTGTGATGCTTTTTGTCTTGCTCCATTTTGGCTCATATTTTACAACTTCTTCTGTATATAAATGTTTATGTGTTTTTAGAGTAAAAAACAAACTTGCCACATATGAAATAATCATAAGCACCGAGACTGCAATACTAAGCTTCTCAACAACCCAACCATCTACTCCAGGAGCTGTCTGTAAAAAAATCGCAGGCATAACCAAAGCCACAATAGCAAGGAGTAAAGTTGAAGCGCCAGATTTTGCAGCTACTGCATTAAATGACTGCTTTTCTCGTTTCCTTCCTCCAAAAAATATTGCGGTTCCAAGTACCAACAAAAGATTTCCTAAAATAGAACCAGTAATAGATGCTTTCACAACTTCTACAAGGCCAGCCTGAAGAGCAAGAATACCGATGATTAATTCTGTGGCATTTCCAAAAGTCGCATTCAAAAGTCCACCAAGACCAGAGCCTACATATGAACTAAGCTCCTCCGTTGCCTCTCCGATAAATTTTGCTAAGGGCACAATTGCTAGTGCTGCTAGAAAGAACAACCACGATGCTGGGGCGCCGAGGTATGTAGCAATTACAGTAATCGGTATAAAGACCAAAAGAACATTTATAATTTTTTCCATTTATGTTTTTTTATTTTGAGATATTTTAATATTTATGAGAAAAGACCGTGCAAAGGTCCACCATGAGTTGACCCATGAGAGTCACTTCCAGAACCATGGATATCGTGACCTGTGCTGTGAAAATCATGTGAAGTTCCGTGAGCCCCATGTTCAGGAGTTCCAAAACTTGATCTATTGTACATATATTTATCAAGGGCAGATTCTAGAACATCAATATGTTTCTGAGGAACATTATGTTTACTCATATTTTTTTTCATCCAATCAAGAGTGTTATGCATTTCGTGAGGATCAATACCTTTATGAGTTCCCTCCCCTTTGATTGTCCCCTGAAACATTCCTTCTATACGATTTCTTTCTCTAATATTCAAACCATTAGAAACAAGATGTGGAATTACGTGTTTTTTCCATTCAAGCTCAGTTACTCTTGGACCCATTAAAAAAGACATATTTATTTTAAAAAATTATGAGTAATATAATAGCTAAACTACACATAAATTATACTCTTTTCATACCCTTTTTACAAAAAGTATGCTATAGTATCCCCACCTAATCCAATACTAAGAACAACTTGGCAAATCAAACACGCATAAATCAACAAATTAGAGCATCGGAACTCCGAGTCATCGGACATGATGGGGCCAATCTTGGTGTCATCACTCTTCGAGAGGCCTTGGAGGAGGCAAACAAATTCGGACTTGATTTGATTGAGATTTCGCCAAATGCACTGCCTCCAGTTGCAAAAATCATGGATTATGGTAAATTTCAGTACGACGAAAACAAGAAACTCAAGCTTGCAAAAGCCAAGTCCCATATCGTCGAAGTGAAGTCCCTTCAAGTTAAAATAGGCACCGGAGACCATGATTTGGAACTAAAAGCCAAAAAGGCCTCAGAATGGCTTAAAGAAGGACATCGCATCAAAATCGACCTCTTCTTACCTGGTAGAGCTAAGTACCTCGACCAAGTATTCTTAAAAGAGCGCCTCGATCGAGTTTTAAAGCTCTTAACTGAAGACTTTAAAATAGCAGATAGTATCAAAAAGAGCCCTAAAGGCCTATCCGTTCTTATCGAGCGAGCCTAAATAAGACTTAGAAGATCCCATAAAAATTTATATGAAAACCAACAAATCATACTCAAAAAGACTTAAGGTGACCAAAAATGGCAAAATCATTTCAAGAACACCTGGACAGGACCACTTTAACGCAAAAGAGTCACGCAGATCCCAACTTGCAAAGAAACGTGGAACTCCATTCGTTATGACGAACAAGTCAAGAAGTCGCTTTCTCCCAAATTAATCAATTATTTATAAATTACTAAAGAAAAAACATGACCCGAGTAAAAGGTGGCGTTAACGCCCTCAAAACAAGACGAAATGTCCTAAAAATGGTAAAAGGTTACCGATTTGGACGTAGCACAAAAGAAAAGATGGCAAATGAGGCTATTGCTCATGCTGGTAACAGTGCCTTCGCACACCGACGTGATAAAAAAGGTGATTTTCGCCGACTTTGGAATGTACAGATCAACGCCGCTCTTGGTGCTGAGCTATCATACAGTAAGTTCATCAACGCTCTCAAGAAGAAAGGTATCGTTATCGACAGAAAGATTCTAGCTGATCTTGCAGAGAATGTTCCTGAATCATTCGCACGTATCGTTGCAAACGTCAAATAATAAATAAAATAGAAAAGACCCTTGGTTCGTTCGCCCCACAACCTGAACTCTCAAGTTCAATATGGATGTAGCGCAGACTTCACCAAGGGTCTTTTCTATTTTATTTATTAGAGGAAGATTGCGCTAATTCAAGTAAAAGTGTAATGTTGGGGCAGATTTAAGAATACTTATGAACCTTAAAAAGATGCCCTACCTTACGGACATTATTGGCTACATGATGGTGATATCTGCTGTCATCATTTGTCTCGATTACAACACCCTACACGTCCCCTACCCACCAGAATGGGTAATTTATTTTAATTTAATTTTGATTATTCCGCTAACATTTCTTTACTGCATGTTTAGCGCAACATTCAAAAATGGATTTTATGAATTTGGATCTTTCAGCCTTAACACGCTCGGATACATCAAAGAAATTTTATGCTGTATCGCGGTAGTAATAGGAATTTTTGTGGGGATGTTGGTAAATTTGGAAATATTTGTGGGGATTGCAAGATTCTCTATTCAGCCAAACATTATCAACAGTATCCCCGAAGAAATAAAAAACATCATTGGTATTTTATTTGAATTAATCACAGGAACATTCTTTTACTTCTTATTACCCACAAAAATCGGAGGGTGTCTTGCCTTTCGTTGGAAGATGCAAGATTGGAAAAATCTCAGCGCTCAGGAAGGAGAATAGCCTCAAAAGGCCAAAATCGACCATACAAAAAAACAAAATGCCCTTGCGACCGATTCGCAAAGGGCATTTTTAATTTTACACATACCTAACTTAAAACAAATTTTCTTACAAAACCCTTTGTCCTTTTGTACCACCTATCCCATCATCATTCTTAAAAACATATCCACGTGACTTATCGTCTTGAACCATTTTTATCAAACGAGCTACAAGATTTTTTGGATCTTTATCAAAAATAACTTTTGGATTTGATCGATGACTTTTTTCCATAATCATTCTAATCACCTCATCAGTTTCCCATCCATCACTCTCTAAAATTCCAATAGGCTTTTCATCTTCATACGCGATAGCAAACTCATGAATAGTTCCAATGCGTCCAACCCCTATAATTACAGCATCTGCTGTACGAGTAAATAACAAATCTCTACCAGGGTAACCAAAACCTGTATAGATAATTAAATCAATATAATCTAATGGTAAACGATACGTTTCAACATGCTCTTTTTCATTTTCAGCTGGAGAAAGACCGATGGAAATACCATTTTCTTCTTTTGCACCCATTGCAGCCCACAAAGGAAAACCTGTTGTCGCACCAGTAACTAATATTGCTCCCTGTTTTGCAACTTCCCTACCAATATCTTTGGCTAACTCATATGACTCTGGTCCGAGAAAACCCATATCAGCAGAACCTGAAACACCAATTTTTGGTTTAAGATGTGAATGTTTATCAATTTGCATAAATAAATTATATCATAAAAAAAATATTACAACTTATAAATATTTTAGAAAATCAATCGGAAAACTTTAATAAAACAAAACTTATCCTCTGTGATAAACACCGATAGCTTCGGATATATTTTTATATCCGTCTTTTTTCAAAAGTTCAGTCAGACCAATATTTATAGCACTTATGAGCTGAGGTCCCTCATAAATCATACCTGTAATTAGTTGCACCAAAGAGGCACCGTGTTTAATTTTTTCATAGGCATCTTCTGCTGAAAAAATACCACCACAACCAACAACGATAAGTCTTTTTTCTACTGGTAAAATGCTTTCCATTTGATAGATTTGGGAAATCAAATCCTTTGTGAGATTTTTAACAGGCTTTCCACTAATGCCTCCAACGTTCGGAACATCTTTATCTAAAATTTCTTCGTTTATTCTATTTTTAGTAAGATTTGAACAAATTATTCCATGAACTCTATGCTTGTGTGCAATTTCCACAAGCGTCTTAACATCAAAACGCTCAGTGTCTGGAGAAAATTTAAGAAAAACCGGTTTACTTGTAGGTATGGTATCCAGATAAGTTAGCAAACTATCTAGGTTTGAAGCCTCGATAAAAGGCATACCTCCGGAAGTGTTTGGACAAGAAATATTCACAGTCATGTAGTCACCGATTTCTGAAAAGGCACGGAAACCTTCCGAAAAATCCTCAATAGCTGAATATATATCAGCATTCTTAGCACAATTTGTCATAGCCACACTTGTACCTAGGACTAGATTACCAAAGGCCTTCTTGCTCAAACGTACTTCCAGACTTGGATTTCTTTTATCAAATTTTAGTAATTTTTTGGAAATTATTTTGGCACCTTTATTTTTTAGACCATAATAGACAACGAGGGCAGAAGACTTTGGAAGTCTCCATAAATGTTTTCCAGGGTTGCCTTCACAAGGCAATGCAGTAATAGAGCCAACCTCAATAGACCCAAAACCGACGTCGCCAATAATATCAGGCAGGTCTGCATTTTTATCAAACCCAGCAGCCAAGCCAACAGGGTTTTGGAAATCAATACCTAAAATGTTTTGATTGAGAGATTCATTAGAATAACCAAATAAAATTTTGGTCAAAAACCGCATCGTCCATAGATGACCTAGAAAAGACCCGACCATGATCATCTTATCGTGAACCTTCTCTGGATCCATTTTGAAAAAGATTGGTTTCAAAAAGAACTTATAACCAAAAGCAATTAAGCTATTTCTAATCTTGAAAAATAAATTTTTGAAAAACATTTTAAGGAAATTAGAAATCCAAAACAACACTCTCCCCTTCTTCAGGATGAAAAGCTTCTAGACCTAAATAATCACGTAGACGCTGCACCAAAAACAAAGCTGATTTTGTCTCACCCATTACTACAAAAACTTTTTGAACTTTATCTGCTGTATCCTCTACAAAAGAAAACAAATGATCAGAATCTTTATGTGATGAGTAGCCACTGATATATTCTATTTTTGCTTTAATGTTAACATCATGACCTAAAATATTTACCTTTTTTTCACCATCTTGGATGACCCGTCCTAGGGTTCCGGCGGCCTGATAACCAATCAAAAGTAAGATGTTGTTTGGATCACCAAGGTAATTGATTTCATGATGCTGAATTCGGCCGCCAGTAGACATTCCTGATCCTGCAATAACTATTTTTGGGCCCGGAACATTTTTGATAGCGATTGATTGTTCTGATCTTTCTGTATAGTGTAATTTTGGAAAATTAAAAATATCATCACCTCTCTTAATTGAATCTTTTGTTGCATCATTAAAGTCTTCTGGAAACTGTTTATATACATCTGTGATTCTAATAGCCAAAGGTGAATCAATAAAAACAGGCATGAGTGGTACTCTTCCAGCTTCAACCAAACTATTAAGTTGAGAAATAATTACCTGTGTTTTCTCAAGAGAAAATGAAGGGATTACTAAGACAGACTTATTCCTAGCTGTTTCTTCTATAACATCCTCAAGTTTTGTAAGTCTTTCATCTTGTGACTCGTGATTTCTATCTCCGTATACACTTTCCATCAAAAGATAATCCGCATCTGTGATTTTTTCAGTATCTTTTAAAATTGGAGATGGACTGTTTCCAAGATCACCTGTAAAAACAATCTTCTTTTTATTGTAAGTCATTTCAACCATTGCAGATCCAAGAACGTGACCAGAATTTTTCAAATAAACTGAAAACCCGGGAGCGATTTCTGTAGCAGTGTGATAAGGAATACTTTTCCAAAGAGAAAGTGTCATAGCCACATCTTCTGGCTGGTACAAAGGTGTCTCTCTGTGTCGTATTGATTCTTGAGTTAAAATCTTCAAACTATCCTCAAGCATCAACTCTGATAACTTTTGTGTTTCAGGTGTTGAATAAATAACTCCTCTAAAACCGTCCCGAACAAGTTTTGGTACAAGGCCAATATGGTCAGCATGAGCATGAGTAATAATCAAAAACTGAATGGAAGATGGGTTATACATAAACTTCTTTCTATTTCTCTCATAGGCATCCGCCTCCCCTTGTTCCATCCCACAATCAACAAGAATCTTTGTTCCATCAAGGCTTACCTCCCCTTTTTCATCTGCCTCTTCTATTAGAAAATTTGCACCAGTTACGGACCCTGCACCGCCACAGAAAGTCAGTTTAAGCTTTTTCACTTCAGTATTTGTTGTCATGTTTTGTTTGAAATTTTACTTCCTATATTTATAAGTATTTATCCAGTATACCAAAAAGCCAAAGATTCCCCCAATCAAATCCATTAGAATGTCTGAGCTCGAATCTAGCATAGTCAGCTTAAAAAATTTATGTGAATAGTTAGTAAGACCAGCGGTATATTCATAAAATTCCCAAATAAGACCCACAATCAATGATGATAAAATGGCTACCATCAAAAATTTATGCGATTGCTTTTTTGGTGTCAAATTAGACCAAGATGTAATATAGATATCTGCAATAACAGTAAAAAATATACCGACAGAAATACCCCCAATGAGATGCAAAAATGAATCAAACCTATCCAAAGTCCAGAAAAGGAAAAAAGTGTGCGCTATTTTATTTAAAAAAAACACAACAACCCCAACAAAAAAGGAAAGTGTAGCAAAAATGATACTCTCCGCACGATGATTTGGGTGATGTGTGTTTGCCTTCATTTATGGTAATTATATCAGACTAATTTCAATTAAGGCTGAAATGCCAGGGTCATGGGCTTGAGATTCAAAAGCTTGATTTTGCAAAAAAATCCAAACAAAAACGCGCCGAAGCGCGTTTCTGTTGGGATTATTGATCCAGTATTATCCCTAGTAAAAACTAGGTGGGTGCTCTGAGTCTCAGCCAAAGCCGAGAACTACGTACGAACTCCCTGAAAAAATTATTAATCTAAGTTAATACTCGTCAACAATCCTCACTCATTATATACTTCCTATTGCTTTTGCAACTATACAAAAGATAACTTTTCTTTTGTAAAAATGGCTAAGTAGAGCTGTTTATTTTTCATACAATAAATAAACCGCTCAACTGCTTATTACTTTTTTATTTTTCAATCAAACTTTTAATTACTATTTTTACCCACCAGCCCCTTTGTATTTTTTACCAAAAATTATTCAAAAATTCCATCAATATTTACATCATAAATTATTTGTTCCTGTATCAAACGATAATTTAATATTTCGGAATCAGAAAACCAATGTTTAATTTCTTTTTCCGCTTCGTCCGGAGAACCTGATGCGTGGACAAGATTTCTAACAGAACGTTCACCCTCATCTGACAATTGATATGAATCAAGCACAAAGTCCCCTCTAATAGTGCCCACATCTGACTGTAAGGGCTCAGTACCTCCTGTAATCTTTCTTACTATAGGCACAGCATGTGCACCCTGCCACACCATTGCAATAACAGGACCACTTGTCATATATTTTTTGAGTCTCTCAAGTATACGGGCAGTTATTTCAAAAGGGTCAGTAAGTGGAGGTATTAAGCCTTTATCTAAATATCCTTTTATTGTTTTCTCACCAGTAATACGGCGCCATTCTGGATCAAGAGTGTAGTGTTTTTCAACCATCTCCGGAGTTGGAACCAACATCTTGATGGCAACAAGTTTAAGTCCGGCGCGCTCATATCTCTTAGTGATTTCACCAATCAAAGATCGCTGAACGCCATCTGGTTTTATTATAATTAAAGTTCTATCTGTTTTACTAGGTTTATTGTTTTGCATTTTTTTGTTTATTACGTGAAAGATTTTTCTAGTAAATAAAAAGATAAATGAATGCGGGAACTGCTGATTTGATGGATTGGGAGAGGTTTTTCGCAAACAAGGAATTAATATTCGAGAATAACCATACCTGGAGAAGCATCGAGACCAGTCGGATAAGACCATATACTACCTCCTCCAGGAGTCACACCTTGGCCCACATACTTTGTTCCACCATTTCCACCCATTGGCGACGAACCTCCAGGGCTAAAAATTTGTCCACTAACGTATTCCTGACCGTCCTGTCCCTTTATTGCAATCTGGCCAGTTGCAGTACCTCCATATCCATATCCAGAGTGAGTACCAAAAGGTCCACCATCACCACCACCTCCTATCACTCCATTAAAACTTGAATCCCCTCCCCACAAATCAGTAGCTGAAACCACTAAATGACCATATCCTCCCCTTCCAACAACAACCTTGTAAGAATTACCAGGGACCACAGTAACTATCGATTCCGCATATCCTCCACCCCCTCCAGAATACCCACTCACACCTGTAGCTTTTTTTATACCTCCAGCTGCGCCCCCTCCCCAAACTCTTGCCCTTACTCTAGTTACTCCAACAGGAGCAACCCAAGTAAAAGCTAAATCCATCATATTATTATCCATTTGGGCAACTCCCGTGTAAACATTTCCGTATGAATCTTTACTTGTTCCATAATACTGAAAAGAAATCATATTTTTAGGAGCGGTATTACTACTAGTGATACAAGTTCCTCCACTCTGATCACAATACTGACTCGAACCCACTCCACCATTGAAGTTAGCAACAAGTCCCGCTGGAATTGTTGTAGTTGCCCCAAAACCGAAGAGAGAATATCCGCTGTATACGTTTAGACCAAGACTTGATGTAGCAAGAGAAGCACCGAGAGTTAGCCCCCCATTTTTTATCTGACCTGTCGCTGTGACATTTAAAGGAGCTGAGGTATTACCTCCTGTTGGAGCAACTGTTGGACCTGTCCAGGCTAGAGTATATGCTGCTGTAGTGAATGCGAAGATTGTTAATGCTA
>CAINVO010000008.1 GCA_903854195.1 uncultured bacterium
CACTATATCACTTATCCGACTGCCGGATTTCAAAAACAGATATTCCACTCAATTGAAAAAAGCGACACTGAAGATTTATTCATAATAGCTTTTAGAGGATCTGGAAAAAGCACCATCGTAACTACTGCTTACCCGATATGGGCAATATTGGGTAGGCAACAAAAAAAGTTTGTCGTCCTAATTTGCCAAACCAGAAATCAGGCAAGGCAGCAATTGGGGAATATCAAAAGTGAACTTGAAACTAATGAGCTTCTAAAAAATGACCTTGGCCCCTTTTCCGAAGACGCCGACGAATGGGGCATCTGGTCTTTGGTATTTAAAAAATCTGGGGCAAGAATTATCGCTGCTTCTACCGAGCAAAGCATAAGAGGCATAAGGCACAGGCAGTGGAGGCCTGATTTGATAATTTTAGACGACGTGCAAGACGTAAATAGCGTGAAAACTTTAGAAAGCAGACAGAATCTTAGCCAGTGGTTCCATCAGGACGTAATACCGTTGGGTGAGCCAGGGAAAACAAGAATTGTGGCGGTCGGAAATTTACTACACCAAGATTCTTTAATGATGAGAATAAAGCAAGAAATTGAAAAAGGCAGAAGCGGAGTGTTCAAAATTATTCCTTTGCTCGACAATAAAGACAGAATAGCTTGGCTGGGCAAATATCCTAATATGGCAGCCGTGGAAGAAGAAAAACTGAGACATGGGAATATTGCTTTTGAAAGAGAATTCAACCTCCGTATAATTTCAGACGATGACCAAGTCATTCCTTTTGAATGGATAAAAACTTATGATGACATTCCAAAAAATGTGACAGTGTCTAAAATAATAATGGCTGTGGATCTAGCTATCAGCGAAAAAGATACAGCGGATAAAACAGCTATTGTGTCGGCTGCCATATCCGGCTGGGGAAAAGAAGCTAAAATATATTTCTTACCGCATCCGGTAAATAAAAGAATGGATTTTGCCACTATGCTTGAAAAGGTTAAAAATGTTTTTCAGGCGAATCTGAACATATGTCAGAATGTAAAAATTCTGGTGGAGGACGTAGGCTACCAACGTGCTGCCATACAGGCTCTTTCGGGCGAGGGGTTGCCAGTTGAAGGATTTAAAGTAAACGATGATAAAAGAGCAAGATTAATCACGGTAAGCGGCCTAATCAAAAACGGACAGGCAGTCTTTCCTAAAATTGGATCTGAAATTCAGGTTCAACAGATCACGGGTTTTGGAGTTGAAAGATTTGATGATCTGGTCGACGCGACTACGATGATACTTTTTGACTTCTTAAAAGAACCGCCTTATCTACCCACGGTTGTATGGCTGGATAATCCTTGGCACAACAAAGAAAAGGATATAGATAACTTTTTTGATGACTTCAGGCAAGGAAGGTTTTTACGTTAAAAGGTTTTGAAAACATGAAAAAAATTAAAAAATTAAAAATTGTTCGCATGGGCTTGCTAGTGTTTTCATTTTTTGGTAATCTGGCGTATAATAATATAAAGCTTATGGCAAACAAAAATAAAGATTTACAAATACTTGCCTACTTAGCACAAAAACACCCCAAGGCTTCTGTTACGGTTTTAATGAAACTTTGTTATCTTATTGATTTGGTTAATTTTAAAAGAAACAAAGAACAGATTACTGGCTTTGAATACAAAAGATATAATTTTGGTCCGTTTGACGAAGAAATATATCAAAGGCTAAAGGAGCTTACTGAAAAAAATATTATATCCCAAAAACAAGATTACACCCAAACCGGAAATGAATATATTATATATTGTTTTAACGAAGAATCGAATTTCGGTTTTGACGAAATATCAGAACCGGAATTTGGCATAATGGATGAAGTCCTAGATTCTGTTAATGGTTACGGAGCTAAAGCCTTAACGGAGATAGCTTACAAAACAAAACCTATGCAGGCTTTAGGTGCGACATTAAACGGAGGAGAACATTTAAACGAAAAATTAGACATGTCGCTTTGAAATTATGGAAATCCCATCGCTAAACGAGGCTCTATTAAAAATGATAGAGCCTAAATCCTTACACTGCGATAAAAAATCAAAAGAAAAATTTACGGGCGTTGTAAAAACTAAATATAAACTTTTTGCTGCAAAAATATTACCTCCCCTAAATTTTTATCTTTTCTTTGTCCTAACATCAAAAATAGACGCTTGCCAGCGTTCTTTTACTATAAAAATACCTTTTAAAGACTGGGAAATTATAAAAAGCGGATACCTCGCTCCAGTTGATTCTTATTTAGATTATAGGAAAATAGAGCATCTTACAGAAGATGACGTTTTGGCGAAAATGAATGACAGTGGAAATAAATTTGTCAGAATTGCCAAATTACCAGACGAAAAATTTGAAGAAATAAAAAAAGAATATCAAATCAGAAAAGCAAAAGGATTTTATATGAAAGCTTCGCCGGAAACAAAAGAATTAATTGATTCAGCTCTGCTCGGAGCAAATATAGAAAGTAGAGTACTCGAAAGATTAGGACTATAAACTACGGGCCAACAGCTCATTTTTTTGTTACAAAATAGGACACAAAATCCTTGACATAAACCTATCTATTTGATATAATATATTCATACTAAACACAACGTTTAGGATGCCCTGTTGCGAGGCCTTCGCAACATGCACATTGTAAGCCGCGTTTAACGCGGTTAGAAAGGATGGCTCCGATGTCAACAAAAACATTGGCTCCGTCAGTTGTTACTGCACGAGACCCGAAAGGTCTCAAATTCATGTCGATCGTCGAAGCGGCCTATAACAAGGCCAACCTCACAGACGGTGCGGATGGCGAAGCTCAGCGCGTGAACGATACGCCTGGTCTCGCTGATCACATCGCCGTGTGGCTCGAAGAGCATCGCACCACGGACAAGTTCAAGGACGAGGAAGTCCGGGCGGCC
>CAINVO010000009.1 GCA_903854195.1 uncultured bacterium
TATTTGTGCCGCCAAGCAAGTGATGTTATCACTTGCGGGCAGGAATCTAATACGCAATTAATTAGCAACTTTATTTTTCTGTCTGATACCTATCCCAGATGCACTTATGTATTGTCATAAAAGTATTTGCTAGGTTTGTATTTCTAATCAGTAAAGCAAATGAATTCTCATTTGGATTTATTAATAGTGCCAATCCACGCGTCGCTACTACCGTAGTATCAAAGGGGTATTCGTTTGGAGATAGGATGATTGTTTTTCTTAGTTGATTAACATCATTTTTTAAAATATCTCTCACGGCTTTAGATTCGTCTGACCCAGAAAGAATCATTTTTGATTTTATTCCCCTAGAAACACGCTCTTTTATATAAAAGTCCTCAAAATCAAGTTCTACCTTATCAGTGACCAAAGATAAATTTTCAAATGAATACCATGTTTTATCTTTTGTTTCATTTAAGAAAATTAGACCCGCAGCTTTTATACCCTGAATACCTGCATGGAAAGTCACTTCTAATTTCGAGGCGTTAGAAGATATCGATTTTGATCTCTCCAATTCCGAAACAACATCATCAAGCAAAACTTTCTTATGCTCAAAGATAGATTTAAGATTCTCAAAAGGCACAGGAGAATAATATTTCCTTTTTCCAAACACGCTTTCTGAAACAAACCCGTTCTTGACTAAGCTCAAAAGAGGGGAATAAACGGCAGTTCTGGGTATATCCGAGAACTTGGAAATATTTTTTATGTGCATTGGGCCATTATTCTGAAGCGATATATAAATTTTTGATTCATATTCCGACAGACCTAGAGCACCCGATAGTTTTTGTGATATTTTCATATTGTTTATAAAGTGACGTTGCAATCGTCACTTTTGTATTGATAATATACAGTATTTAGCTAGAAATTGTCAAATTAGTTTTGATAAAAGTGCATCGTGAATCAAAAGGATAATAATTTAACAGGAATGTAATAAAGAAAGGACTTTGACATGAAAGATACAAAATCATTCAGAAAAGATGGGTTCAAACGAATTGGAAATCGTTGGGTAAAGATATACAGATGGCCGAAGGGGTATTGTATTCTTAAAAAAAAGCTCAAAGAAAGAGAAAGAATTCAAAAGCAGAAAAGTCATGATGGTGATGATAGCCCCAGTTGTAACCATTTCTATGGTCTAACCGGGGGATTTTATGGACAGTTCCTATATTGTCACCATTGTGGTAAGGAAATCAACGATAGAAATTAGTATTTTTTACACTGATAAGGAAGGACTAATATATGCAAACTTGTATCATCACAGTGAAGCAAAAAAGGTTGTATGAAAAGAGGCTGAAAGATGCCTTAGCGTGTCTAAAAAAAGCGGTTACTAAAAATCCGCTGATAGACGATGTGACATTAGACAGCAAAAGAGAATCTGCCAATGGGTATGAGTGGTCTGATGTTGAGGACACGGACATCGTACTGACCCAGAAAGGTATATTGGTAGCTCGGATTCACAGTTCTTCCAATGGCTCAGACGGTAGAAGTGATGATAATGAATACACTAGACCGCTTCAACAAAATGATTACATTTTTTTCAAAATTACCCCAGAAAAAATAACGAGATGGATCAAAATGCTGAAGTAACATCACCTACTCACTTCTCGCCTAGTACTACCAAGTGCTAGGCGATTTTATTTTGTAAAAATCTCTATTCTGTGTTATAAATGTTCTGTTGGGCGATTAGCTCAGTTGGTAGAGCGCTTCATTTACACTGAAGATGTCACAGGTTCGAGTCCTGTATCGCCCACAGACAAAAA
>CAINVO010000010.1 GCA_903854195.1 uncultured bacterium
TCCAACCACAATCATTATTACTGCAAGCACTCCAGCTATCGCAATACCAAACTTAAACATACTGTTTAAGTATGAAGAGAAAGCAATTGAACCAACATTTTGTTCTATGTATCCAGGAATTACTTGTAGTGGGGTGTAATTTTGCATAGGCTATTTAAAGACTAAAACTTATTCCACCCAAAACTTCTTGTAGAAGTTTTGAAGCACTATTCACTCTAAGTTGGATGGTAGCCAATCCTTTTTGTTTGTTTGCATTTCGAAATGTGACTTCATTTTGGTTTGCGGGCACATTTATAGAAGTATTGTTTAGGTTCCAAGTATAGGTTAAATCAGTGTCATTTTTCATTTTTGTGCCAAAAAAGTATGGGTATGCAGCAATTTTTACTTCATCCTGGTTTAGATTGTATGTTCCAGAAAGTGCTCGATTAAATAAAATTCCATAAATTGGGTTGTTTTCGTAAAAATCTAACCCCGGTGTGCCTGCCGTTACATCTTCATACTTTGATGCAGTAATGCTCCTGTCCTGTCCAGCCGCAACAGTAACACTAATGTTGTCGGGTGTCGGAAGTATTTTTCCAGGGAGGTCGTAGTAATTAACACCTGTTCCCGACTGATCACCTTGTACCTCATAGTTTAATTTCCAGGTATATACCGCCTGGGAAGGATCCATTTTTTTATTATTTGAAACAAGTGTGGGGATGGCTACAATTTTTACATCATCTCCAAAAGTATCAAGAGCTTTTCCTTTGTAGAAAGGTGGAACATAAGAGTTTGCTTCCCATATCAAATCAACATCAGCTGGAGCAATTTTTACTGTTCTTGAGTACGATGGACCATTTATCGGCGCAACGGTTATAACAATGTTACTAACGGTTCCAACTGGTCCAGCATTTAAAATAAAACTTTTGACTCCTACCCCAGCTTTTATATTTTTACCATTTAATGCCCAAGTTACTGTTGCTCTGTCTAGGTCAATACCATAATCTTCAATAGTTATAGTCACCTGATCCCCTGGTTTAGGTATTATTGGGTCAATTGTTATTTTTACCTGTTCTTCAATCTGTGGAATTTGAGCCCCAATAGATGGGTCTGACCCATATTGAGATGTGTCAATCATTTGAGCAAGTGTCTTTTGTGTAAAACAAAAAGACAAAAGAAAAATTAGTGTAGATACAAAAGAAAGATTTAATAAAATATTAGTCTTTTTCATTAGCATAATAATACCATATCAAATTATATGATGGTATTTAGTTTTTAACTTTGGGCATCTCGGAAACGGTTGAATGGTTTTTTCTTAGTTTCATTTTTCACTGTCTCTTCAATTTCTTTTGCTGTATCTTCTTCTTGGGTTTCTGCAATTAAATTTCTAACAAATCCAGGAAAACCAGGCCAGTTTAGAGAACTTTGTTTTGTCGGAAAAATAGGAAGTACATCAATAATTGGAATAATAGCTACTAATGCTCGAAGCCAAACTTTTTTTAATACAGCTGGGTCAAAAACCTTTACCCCTTTTAGATAAAACCAAAAAATGTAAAGAACTACCGCAATAACCATAAAAATAAAACTAATAACCTCCCCTACTCCAAATAGATCACCGACTAAGTTTATTAAAAAATCTACGCCATATACACACCAAGCAACACCCTCCATAAGCATTTGTGTGGTTTTTGAGATTCTGGTCATGTTTCAGTTTTTTTTATTTATCTTGTCTAGTCCCTTTACTATCGATGAATTGATTCATCATGTCCTCTTTTGCTTTTTTAATTGCTAGAACTTGAGATGGGTTTGATGTAATGATTTGATCTTCAGTATAGGATGCAACGACTTGTATGGCTACGTGTTTAAGACCGGCAAAGAATATACCTTCACCTACATTTGATTCTAGAAGTAAAAACTTTTCTTCATCAGTAAGGTTAAAGGTTTTTTGAACTACATCAATAGAAGATGGAGATTGTTTTAATAAAATCTGAATAGATGAGTTGGTAATAATAGGTAAACCGTATGGAGAAGAAAGAAAATCTTCCACATCTTGGGTGATTGTGGCTAGTCCTAAATAATATTTACGTCCTCTTTTTGCCAAACCAAGCAAAAATGATGCTGTATCTTCGGATTTCATCATCCACCAAGCCTCATCTATCACCAAGAGTCGTTTTTTGAGTTCTTTGCGGATAGCATTCCAAATGAAGTGCATAACAATATACATGGCTACAGGTTTTAGTTCGTCCTCCATGTCACGAAGTGAAAACACAACAAATTTTTTGTTGATATCTACGTTGGTGGGTCTGTTTATAAAACCAGCCCAAGTACCTTTTGTATACTTTGTAAGTCTTTGTACTAGTGATTCCCCACCTTCCATTCCAGCTAGTACGAGTTCGAAGTCTGACATTAGAGGAGGTTCAATTGTGGCAAAATTTGAATCTGGAGAAATATCTTTTAAAGCGTAAGTTTCACTGATTGCTCGGTCAATAACCGAATCTTCTTCAGGTGTTAAGCCTCCAAGCATAATGCGAAATAGTCCCACAAGGTTAACGATGTTTGATCTAAGAACGTCAGCCGGAGACTCGTCATCTCGAGCTATTGGAAGGTCAAATGGATTTATATGGTGCTCAGAAGTAAGAGAAATATTAAAATATCTACCACCTACAGCTTCGGCCATGTATTCATACTCTCTTTCTGGGTCAAGAACTATAACTTCTGTTTCAAACATTAAACTTCTTAGAATTTCTAGTTTTGTACAGTAAGATTTTCCTGAGCCCGCTTTTGCAAAGGTTACAGAGTTGTAGTTTTCCAAAGAGAATCTGTCAAAAAGGATAAGTGAGGAGTTGTGTCTGTTGATCCCGTATAGAATTCCTTTGTCTGATGTAAGGTCAAATGAAACAAAAGGAAAAAGACTAGAAAGTGGAGATGAGTTGAGTTTTGAATGTACGGCAAGTTCATCTGTGCCTATAGGTAGAACACTCTTGTAGCCTTGTTCTTGTTGGAAAAGAGCAGGTTTAAGATAAACAAGACTAGCTTCAAGAACGGACTTGATTTCAGATTCTAGCTTGTCTAGTTCGTCTTCAGTGTCAGCATATATAGAAATATAAAGACCAACATCAAAAATACGTTCCTGTGCTTGTTGTAGGTTGTCTCGAAGGTTCTCAAGGTCTTGATACGCAGTATCAAGCATTGGATCACGCACAATCCCCTTCTCTTCTCTCATGTGTATTTGGCTTTGTACCTCAGCAACTTTTTTTTGAAATTGTCGGAGCACTCGAGATGTTTCGATAGGATGAATAAAAATTGAAACATCAAATATTTTATCTAGGTTGATGATCGGAGAAAACCAACTTTCAGTAAGAAAACGAGGATATGAAATAACAAAAAAAGTACGAACAATTTTGTCCCCCAAGTTTAGTTCGCGGGGTGTGATTTTTAAAGCAGAAGGAGCAATAACATCTTGAAGCTCAAGTATGCCAGATTGATATATCTCCTGAGGTAAAATAGAAGTAATTGTTGGAGCAGATTCTTTGGGTTTTAGAAAATCTAGGAATGCCATATTTATATTATAAACTATTGCAGAAATATTGCGCGTTAAAATACTATTGTTCTATATGTATTGGTTTGTCTATGTCTCCTGGGTTGAATATTTTATAAAAAAGTTCAATAAGTTCATCTGTTCCAAGCTTTACAACTCGGACTCCACAACGAGATAAACCTTGGGATACTACTTCAATGCGTTGTTCTAATTGGCTTCTGTTTTCTTCAAAACTCATTACATCATCAGTTTTTGCCTTTGCATCATTCTCCTTTTTTGATCCCATAAAACTGCTAAATGGATTTGTGGGGCCTGATGAAGTTTTTATAATAGCCGCATTGTAAGGTATAACTATGAAAAAGTTTTTAGTCATAATATTACTTGTTTCCGTAAGACTTTTGACATAGTCAATGTACTGGTGAGTTTGAATTTTCATCAAATCATTTGTCTGTTGCTGAAGTTTTTGCTCTAAAAGGGCTATGTAAGGCCTAATATCAAGCTTCCTTGATTGTATGGATATTTGTATGGGAAAGTTTATTGAGTTTAAGAAATTTTGAAATTGAATAATGATAGCTTGTTGTTCCTGACCAGATTTTAGTTCAAAGTTTATTGATGATGTAAGCAATATTGCTCTCATTGAATTATCTTTAAGCAATAAGATTCCATCTCGCACCTCTTTTATTGGTACAAATTCTTGAGTTGCTCTTGATGATTTTTTAATAGTCTCAGCCATTTATTTATATGATATCACTATTCATCATGCTTCGGTACTTCAATGTGCTTTAACTTATTTCCAAAAGCATTTTTTGCCTGTCTTGAATACATAGTATCGTTGATGTCCAAACTCCATGCAAGATCTTTAAGTTTTGAGTCAGAAAGTTTTGGTACGTAAAGTTTTTGTTGTTGACTTTCCACCTCGGCTGCTTTTTTTGCTTCAATTTTTTTATCTTCCTTTTTCCAAATGTATAATTTTCCAGATAGAACAAATAAAATTGCAGACTCAACTACATCTATGAATGGACGGTTATTTACTTTATAAAAAGCAAGCATTGCCCCGAAGAGTAATGTTGGAATAGAAAAAAATACCGCAATATATATAGGCATCAATCTCCAAAAAAGATATGCACCTGCTACCCCACCGAGAATATAAACGAATTGTTTAAAAGTAAAAGGCCCAAATATTTTATCTTCAACCTCGATGAATTGAGGTACTTGAAATTTCATACTTGTATTTTATCAGAAATTTAAGCAATAGGCTCGCGATATGGGTCTGCAGAATAACTTGAATCCTTTGTGGCCATGTTGGAATTTTCTTCAGACGTTTGAGGTGTGATAGCTCCACCTACTTGTATTTCTTGTTTAGGAAGTCTTACTTGATCATTAAGTTTTTGTTCGGTAAGGGATTTTTGAACCTGATTAAATTTGGAAGTATATGCGGAAGCTATAACTGATCTTGGTGCGAGGGTAGATATCTCAGTACTTTGTGTGGTGTTTGCACTTGAACTTCCATCAGCCATATGACCTTCTATTTCCTCGAGTAATGCATCTTTTTCTGGTATTTTTTCTTCGGTCTCAATTTCATTCTCGAAATTTACTAAATGATCCTTTATTGTGTCAAAAATTTCTCTATTTACATCTACCGCAATAGATTCAGCTGTCTGTTGGTCAATTTCTAATCCGTTTTTTAGATTTGTTATGTAATCTTTTGCTGGTTCTAGTCCAATCATCACAAAAAGAGTTTCATTTTCAAGTGATGCCGCTTTGTCTATTAGAAGATTGTGAGAACTTGAAATGTCTGCAAGTTTTTTCTGCCAATCAGACTCCTCTATCACCTTCTTTAGGTTTTCTGGGAGCTGATCAAATTGATTTTTTAAAATTTCTTTTGTTTCATCCATGATTTTTATTTTATAATTTTAACTATTTATTGTTATGGTGTTGGTTTTTTGTTGCCATATATGGATTTTGATCTCTTGTTTTCTCTAGCTAGTGCTCTCAGTTTATCTGCCGCGTCTTTTCTTTGTTTCTTTGTGAATGGGTTCATTCCGGCTTCTAGTTTATCTGCCTTGCTGTTTTGAGCAACTGATAGCGGACCAAATTGAGCTTTTGTTGCATCCATCCTGCTCTTGTAGTTATCCTTTCTGGTTTGCAGTATGTTTATATGGTTTGTGATGGCTGTCGTATCTTCCCCTCTACTTTCCATTTGAGCCTTTTGTGTTCCCGCGACATCCATTCTTTGTTTCAAGCGGTCTGATTTTTCTTGGTCAGCTGCTTGTGCTGCTTTAATAGGGGCATCAAATTTCTTCTCAGTACCTTCAAGTTGGA
>CAINVO010000011.1 GCA_903854195.1 uncultured bacterium
CATTGCCTAAATTATCAGTGGTAACACCAATGGGATAGGAAAAACTGGCGGCAGTACCGATATCATTTATTGAACCTTTCGATCCATTTCCGGCTAAGGTTGTTACTTGCCCTTTTGAGTCAATTTTTCGGATAAGGTTATTAAATAAATCCGCAACATAAACATTTCCGGCTTTATCGGCTGTTATTCCATATGGGCTATTGAAAGAGGCTGTCTCAAAAGGGGCAGCCTTTTTTATTTAATAATATATTTGTATAAGTTATTGTTTATGAGTACATTGTGTCATGGAAAACGATAAAAAGGGAGTTGTTGTTTTTAAGCCTTATGATCCAAACCAGCAAATGCTATTACCACCCTCACTGGACGAGCTAATTCCAGAAGGGCATCCAGTACGTGTTGTAAATCAGGTTATTGAAAAAATCGATTTGGATGTTATGTCAAAACAATATAAAGGTGGCGGTACATCAAGCTATCATCCTAAGATGCTTTTGAAACTATTGGTTTATGGTTACTTATCAAATATCTATTCGAGCCGCAAGCTGGAGGCGGCAACGCGAGAAAGTATTTATATGATGTGGTTATCTGGTATGGCTCGTCCCGACCATCATACTATCAACCGATTTAGGAGTGAGCGTTTAAAAGAAGTACTCAAAGAGGTTTTTGCACAGGTAGTGCTGATGCTAAATGAATCTGAGCATTTAGATTTAAAGGAGATTTATACAGATGGAACAAAGATTGAAGCAAATGCCAATCGTTATACTTTTGTATGGGGTAAAGCTATCAAGACGAGTAAAGAGCGTATTGTTAAACAACTGGAAGAATTATGGACATATACCCAGCAGGTAGCCAAAACAGAATTTGAAGAAATGGCACCTGATTTAACCACCATCGACGCAAAGAAGGTAACTGAAACTATAGAAAAGATAAACACCGCCCTAAAAAACAAGCAGCTTGACAAGAAAGTGGCCCAAAAGTTGAACTATGCTAAAAAGGAATGGCCTGCAAAATTGGAGAAATATGAACAGCAACAAGACATATTAAAGGAAAGAGGTAGTTATTCTAAGACAGACCCAGATGCAACTTTCATGCGTATGAAGGAAGACCATATGTTAAACGGGCAGCTAAAGCCGGGTTACAATGTGCAAATCAGTACCAATAAACAATTTATCACCCATTTCAGCATTCACCAAAAACCAAATGATACCACTACGCTGGTGCCGCATTTAGAAGAGTTCAAAAAACAGTATGACAGGTTACCTGAAAATATTACAGCAGATGCAGGCTATGGTAGCCAAGAGAACTACACATACTTAGAAGATAACAAAGTAGAGGCATTTGTTAAATACAATTATTTTCACAAAGAGCAACGCACTAAAAAAGTGGATGAGCCTGGAAAGGTTGAAAACCTATTTTACAATAAAGAGCAAGATTGCTTTTATTGCCCAATGGGTCAACAAATGAATAAGATAGGTTCATACAGAAAAATAACAGATGCGGGATTTGAACAAACTTATGTGCGCTATCAGGCTAAGAATTGTCACAATTGTCCACTAAGAAGCGTTTGCCATAAAAGTAAAGAAAATAGGACGATAGATGTTAATCATGAATTGATTCGACTAAAAACTAAAGCAAAGGAACTGCTTCGATCGGAAGAAGGAATAAAACATCGAAAACAGAGACCAGCAGATGTTGAACCTGTATTTGGTAATATCAAACAAAACAAGAACTTCAAAAGGTTCCTACTTCGGGGCATTAAAAAAGTTGAAATTGAGTTCGGATTAATTGCTTTAGCTCATAATATAGCTAAAAAAGCCGCCTAATTGGCTTTTTCCTCTCATTTGCAAAAATCAATCCCATAAAACTAAAATTCAAAAATCAAATGCAATATATTAATGAAAAAGAAGCTGCCTGAAATATTCCTTTCGAGACAGCCTCTTGTAGCGGGGAGCAGGATCGAACTGCCGACCTTAGGGTTATGAATCCTACGCTCTAA
>CAINVO010000012.1 GCA_903854195.1 uncultured bacterium
AGTGATTTCACAAGTCCCTCCTACTATTCCTCCTACTGAGTATTGTAGTGAACATGTGTTGTTTGAAACAAATTTTGTTGTTGCTTTAAGTATTAGTCCTGCTGGGTTTGTTGAACCGTTGTTTCCGGTGTTGGTTCCGTTGTTCCCTGTGTTTTGACATGCTGATACTCCTGTACTTGAAGTCTGACATTCAGAACCTGGGGAACATGAATCTACAATGTTTCCACAGTTATCTACTACGTCTCCATTACTACATGAGTTTTGTCCACTTTTTACTGTACAGTTTGTATCTGGTTGGCAACTTAGTACACCAGCATCATCTGCCTGACATGAATTACCTGTTCCACAGATAGATATTGTGTTACCACAACTATCTACGATGTTACCATTGCTGCAGGCTTCTTGGCCGGAGACAGCAACACAATCATCTGTTGATGTAGGAGCTACTGTATAAGTATACGGGATACTTTGATTTGGAATTGTCACTGAAAGTCCATTCAAATAATAGTTATTACCTTTATTGTAATAAAGATCTCTACCATATGGCTTACAAAGCGTTCCGTTGGTTCTTGGACTATCGTAAACAGCGAAGAAAGCCTGCATTGGACTTTGAGTTACAGTTGAATCCAATGTGTCTTGTGCTGGAGCGGCACTCCCACTAAACAAGAATGTTGGATTGATTGTAGTTGTGGCAGTAACTGGTAGAACTGTACAATCCTGATAGGTACCAGATGAATCCTTAACTTGAGCACCACAAGATAGACCCTCTGTGTTTATCAATGTCTTAGTTGGGGTCGTAACATTTAGAGCTGCATAGTAGTACAAATATCCCAATGACTTTCTCATTGTTTTGGTTGATGTGTCTGTAGTTGTAGCAGATATTGGTCGACTAACAGAATTAACGGCCTTTCCAAACCATGGTATGTAATTATTAAATGTACAAATATCACTAGGAATTACATATGGAATAGATGCCCAATAACCATAAGGACTATCATACGCACCCCCTAGGGCAAACCAACTAATATCTTGATTTTCTTGAGGATTAAAAGTAAATCTAACAACATCTCCAGGATACAAAACAGTATCTGAAGGCTGTGAAGCATTTACATTGAAGTTTACGGTGATTACAGGTGGTGTGATTTGCAAACCTGTCTTAACATTACCAGCAAACATTGTTGCCAAAACATAATGATGAGCAGCATTATCTGGCATTGTATAGTTCCACGAAATACTTCCGCCTCCTGACCCATCGTATGTTGGTGTCTGACCGAAAGCTTTCTGCCCACTGAAGAAATAAATTATTCCCAAAACAATCAAAGCTACAATCAACAGTGCGATAATTATTTTGTGCTTTTTCTGTTCAAAAATAAAGAAGAAAATAAGCGCAATAATAATCAAAAGAATAATAGGAATAACTACAGGCAAATTAACTTTACTTGATGGAAAACATTTCGTTGGATCAATACTCTTACAGTCATAATCCATCTTAGCTGTGTCTACAACTTTTCCGTCTTGAGATAATTCTGCTACAAGAGAAAATTTATCGTAGTTTTTTGTTGGAGTAAAATCATCTTTTACACCCATCATCGCGCCAGTAATCGTTCCGTCATATTTATATGAGTGAATAATGTTTCCATTAGGATCTTCAAGTTTCAACAACAGAGATCCATTTGCTATGTCATCGCTATTTGTGTTATGCAAACAAGAAAAAATAGTTGTTGAACTTCCTGCAGTTAATGGAAAAGATGTGATAGCTGGAAAGTTTATTCTTGCGATATCAACACCATCTCTTGTAAAACGAGTTCCGAGAATAGATTTTGCATCCTTGTAATCAGCCTCTGCAACAACTAGATAAACTGAATGTGTATTATCTGTAACTGTATAGGATATTTTTTTTGTTTCGCCTTTTTTAAGGTCAACTGACTCTGTCTTTGTATCTAAAAGGTTTTCATCCTTTTGTGCATCCCACCAATAGGTTTTCCATGTGACACTTACTGTTTGATCTTGATCAGTTTTATTTGAAAGATTTGCAGAAACAACTCCGTCAGTTTGAGTATCAACAGTTGGAGGAAAGGCTGCAAAATTATAAAGAGCTCCGTTTACATTCACACTATTTTTATCAAACTCTACAATATTTTTCTGCTGCCCTGTAACTTTAAAATCTGCTATGTTGCCGACGATATCATCTGTAAAGGTTAGCCCTAGAAGATTAAACTCTTTGCCAGATGTAAAGAATGTAACAACTTCATAATCCCCTGTTTTAGCGTAAGTTGGAATATTCCATGAGAAATCAAACTTTTGGTTTGTGTTCGCATCAATACTTACATTATCCTTTGCAACAAACTGATCCACAACATCGGACCCATTAGCCTGCATGTTAGCAAGGCTAGTTTGTTTTCTGTATATCTTGACGACGACTCTACCATCAACAACCGGATACGCGTTGGAGTTTTTAATTACTCCGACAAAGTTTATCTGTGATCCAGAAGAAGCTAACTTTGTTTCAGATTCTGCTGTAACCTGCACGCTACCGAATTTGTAGTAGTCAAAACAACTTACTGCGTTTGCGCTGGAAGTTGCATCTTGTGCAAAAACTCCCACAGGCAAAAAACATAAAGCAATTAGAGAATACTCAATAAATTTCTTAAACATTTTTTTATAAATTAATAGTAAATAACTCCTTAAATTTTAACACAGTACAATTTCTTATTCAATAATTCAAAATACTCAAGACAATCTTTAAAATTATTTATTTCAAAATTTTATAAAAATATTGGCAAAAAAAAATAAGCACTTTTTTGAATCGCTTAGTTTGTGCTAAGTTTCAAAAAAGTGCTTATTTGAATTTCCGTCCACAGATGGTCAGCGGGTGCTAGCTCCAAAGTAAAATGTCTTGTGAGCGCAGCCGCTGACCATCAATAGAAAGAACTTTCATATAATACTATAAGTATGCGTTCATGACAAAACAAAACACCCGCCGAGGCGGGTGTTTTGCGACATTTTACTTTGTTATGAGCAAGCCATTAAATAACTGCTCTCACATGTCCGTATACTAGCAGGAATCGCTCCAAAAGTCAAGCCATAACTGTAACAATCATTACTGACTAGGATTTATCTACTTTGTTGTACTTCCCTCCATTGGATTTTGACCAGCTTCTATCTGTTTTATAAGAGTTTCTCCTTGAGACTGGAAGCTTGGGGCAATCTGAATTGCCTTATTTATTTCAGCAACGGCGTCAACTCTATCCCCGACTTGCACATATGAAGCAGCAAGAGAAACATGAGCCTGTCCATCGTTTGGATTTGCTGCCACTTTTTCTTTATTTATTTCAACAACTTTGTCATATTTTTTTGCAAGAGTGTAAGCGTGAATCAAACGATCATCAGTGATAGTGCTTGTACCTATAATACTATCAGCCAGAGTGAAGTCATTCATATAAATAGCAACAGTTGCATATATAGTCTGAGCTTCTACGTTGCTTTTATCTTCTTCATAGGCTTTTTGAAAATATGAAGCGGCAGTCTTATAGTCATTTTTTCCAGCATAAGCATAACCAATCTGATAAAGAATAGTTTGCTTTCCAGGTGAAAGTGAAAGAGCTTTGTTTAGATAAGGAAGCGCTTGCTCACTCAAGTTCACACTATTCAAGAATGACCCGAACAATATATATGGACGAGCATCTTTTGGAGTAAGAGCAATTTGTTTATCAAACTCCTGATGTGCGAAATCAAAGTATGCCTGCTTTTGATCAGTTGCAACTGACTGTGAAGAAATATTATTTAGGGCTGCACTCAAAATTTGTTCGCGAATTTCTTGATCCCCTAGGGTGTTGTATGAAAGTGCTTTCTTATAAGCAGCCATACTTTCTTGTGGTGTTCGAGCACGGACATTTCCCTGAACCATTCCGAGCTTTGAATTTAGCATTACGTATGGATTCAAAGCATCAATCAATGAAACTGAAGCCTCGAAAGGTTTTACATTCACAAAATAAACACAAGCAATGAGCAATATTACAACTACCGGAGAAACAACATAAGCAACAACATCAAAAGCAAGTAGTTCACCGTGACCCTCTAAAGCTTTTTCATGTCCTGATTTTTCAAAATAATGACTTGAAACTGTGTGAACATAGGCAAGTAGAGTAAAGAACATTATATAACTCACAAGATTATCAAACACAAAAAGATTGTGTACAAAATATGCAATCAACAAACCGGTTAGAAATGCCTTATCGGAAAGTGAAAATTTTGTATCTGTTACTGCATAATTTTTTTCATCATGTGAGTCTTCTTTCTTCCAAACCAAATAGAGAATACCCACAAACAATGCAAGATATGCAATTAGACCAAGAACACCTCCATCAATCAACCAGTCTAGAAACACATTGTGAGTGCGATCAAACCACTGTTCTTGACTAAACATTGCAGGACTATAGTTTGAGTTAAAAACGTAGTTAAAACTTTCCTGCCCCCAACCAATAATAGGTCTCTGTTCTACACCCTTAATTGCAGCACCCCAGATAAGTAAACGTCCTTCTCCCTGGCTTTCAGCAAAGCTTTTAAAGTCACCATGCAGTACGGCAGATATCGGAGCGCTAAAACGTGACAAGAAAGTATTATTCTTTACAAGATCACTTTGACTAAAAAATCCCAAGAAAAGAACGGCACAGAGAGAAATACCTAAAATAGTACCCGACACAATTCTAATCATTTTACTTCCTTGTCCTTTTTCAAAAAAAGTTATTGAAACAAGTGTAAACAAACCACCAATCAAAAGTCCTAAGAATGATCCACGAGTACCAGTATGGAAAAGAATAAAGGCATCGAAGATAATACCAGCAACATAAAGAGTACTTACTATACCCACCTGAAGCGCATTATTTTTGTCGATTATACGGATTTCACGAACCAAAAAATACGCTGCGACAAAGATGTTAAACAATACATAAACTCCAAGGTAAGTTGAATTTCCCAATGTTCCGTAAATACGATCAATTGGTGGAGTGGCGAAAAGATCCTGCAAAGCAACAATTCCAACGATAATACTTGCTATCAAAGACGTGTGCCAAAACCAATACCATAAGCGCTTAGAATTCAACACTGCGGCTGATACAAGGAAAAATGCTGCCATGTGTAGAGTCGTGATGTATCCATCCATTCTCTCAAAGTTACTCCAGAAACTCTTGTAGGGATTAGCACTAAAAATTGTAGCAACGCCCATAATAAGAACGAGTGAGGATAACGCCCAAAGAATAGGAGATTTTTTTATTGAAAGCCAAAGTGATTGACCCTTACCCACCAAAAACTTTGGAAGGAAAGATCTATCTAGCATAGCCAAGACAACATAGGCCGCCAAAGCCAATTCGATCAAAATTCTAAAATAAAAATTCTTACCAGTAATGTACGGGAAGAAAAGGTATTTATAAAAAACAAGTGGAGTAAAAGGAATTAGAAACAAGACCCCTATCACAAAATATCTAAGTGCGGTGATGAAAAGCTTAATGGTGCTGCTGGATGTAGTACTTGGACTCATATTGTTTTGATTATTAGTAGTGCCAATAATAGTATCATAAAGGTAGCGCAAAGCCCAAAAATCGGGTAGCATATCAGAATGATTCCTATGATATCAAAGGGTAAAAAACTGACTGAAGATTACAGGCAAAAAATAAGGGAAACTCTAGCTGATTCTGGATTCCAGAAGTACTTTAGAAACACCGGATGGATGTTTATAGCCAGAATAATCAGTCTAGCTATCTCCTTTTTTGTAACAGCCTACATAGCCAGATATCTTGGACCTAAAGATTATGGTTACCTTAGTTATGCGGTCAGCTTTACTGGAATATTTTCTTTCATAGCAACACTTGGAATTGATCAGGTCATTTACAGAGATCTCATAAAATTTCCAGAAAGGAAAGATGAATACATTGGTAGTGCGATATTCTTAAAATTAATTGCAAGTCTAGTCGCAACAGTTTTTGTAATATTTTTCAGTCTACTCTCTTCACAAAAAGATATCTCATCCCTGCTGATAATTATTCTTTCATTCACTTTCATATTTAATATATTCAATATATTTATTTATGAGTTTCAAGCAAGAGTGGAATCCAAATTTGTTTCGTTAACTTCAATCTACACGACAATAATATTAAATACATTAAAAATATTAGTAGTATTTTTGAATAAGGGAATAATATATTTGGCGATAATACTATTGTTGGAACCTATAATAACAGCCGCATTTCTAATATTTTACAGAACAAAAATTATAGGAACCTTAAAGAAAATCAAAATCCGTAAAGAATTGATGGTTTCACTATTTAAAGATTCTGCACCGCTAATGCTTTCAAGCGCCTTTGCTCTTGTATACGGTAGAATTGACCAAATCTTTATCAAAAACCTCATAGATACCCAATCTGTAGGTCTATATGATGCATCAGTTAGACTTTCTGAAGTTTGGTATTTAGTTCCCAATATTCTTGTTGGATCACTATTCCCTGCTATCGTAAATGCTAAATCAATATCAGACAAAGAGTATTCAAAAAGAATTGGTAAACTTGCCTTATTACTTACAGTCATTGCCGTTCTCATTTCCATACCGACAACCTTTTTTGCAAAATACATAATACAAATAGTCTTTGGTATTGGCTTTATCGGAGGAACAACAGTACTTCAGATTTACATTTGGTCAAACATAGGAACATTCTTAGCCAACCTTTCTACAAACTATCTTATAAATGAAAACCTGCGAGTGGCTATTTTCGTTTCATCCTTTATTGGCATGGCGGCTAATGTCATTCTTAACATAGTACTGATCCCCCATTTTGGAATAAATGGATCTGCTTTTGCCACCCTCGTTTCATACAGCTTAATTCCAATTTCCATTCTAATATTCAAAGAGCCTAGAAAACTTCTTCGAGACATGCTGAGCTAAAACATAAATTAAATGTATAAAATAAAAACAATAATTCGTAGGTTTTTCACAAGAATCCTAGAAATACACCGACCTGGGAGTTATCCATTCATAACATCAGACGGATTCAAGTCTTTTGCAGATCACATTTATGACGAGTCTTTTGATTTCAAAGCCATAGATGTTTTAAAAAATGACATTATATTTGTAAGAACAAACCAGCTTGAGAGTTTTTTTAAAAACAAACACGAAGCAATCAACAATCCCTACATCTTACTAACACATAACGATGACTTATCCTTAGACGAAAAAATTGCCGAGCACTTATCAGATGAAAAAATAATTCACTGGTTTGGAGAAAATGTCACTTTTGAACATCCAAAACTCACACCCTTACCAATTGGCATTTATTCAAGACACTACAACAAGGACAATGTGATTGCCAACAGTATAAGAAATTATTCTAATTTATACGTGAGTTCCTCACCATCCTCCAACGGTGAAAGTACAAATAAATTAGCCAAGATATTTTTCAGCTTTAGTTTAATTACAAATACAGAAGGCCGAACCGAGGTTTTGAATATTTTAAAAAACATCCACTTTGCAGAAGGGCCAGAAAAAATGCTTTCGAGGGATAAACACATCGAGGAACTCTCGAAATATATGTTTGTTGTTTCACCTCCAGGAAACGGGTTAGACTGCCACAGAACATGGGAAGCTCTATGTTTAAAAGTTGTTCCTATTGTTGAAAAATCCCCAGCAACCTTATACTGGAAAAATATCGGGCTGCCACTATACTTGATAGATTCATGGAATGATCTTGAAAAATTATCGCCAGAAAAATTATCTGAAATCTACAAATCTCTTGAAAAAGATTTTTCTACTGATAAAATTTTTATCACCTACTGGCTAAATGAAATAAACAAACACAAAATATAATGATTCCTAAAAAAATACATTACTGTTGGTTTGGAAACAATGAAAAAAGCGATTTGATAAATCGATGTATATTAAGTTGGAAAAAATTTTGTCCTGATTATGAGATAGTGGAATGGAACGAGAAAAATTTTGATATTAATAGTCATGCATTTGTAAAAAAAATGTATGAAAACAAAAGATGGGCCTTTGTTTCAGACTATGTTCGCTTTTATGAGTTGGAAAAACATGGTGGTTGGTATCTAGATACAGACATGGAGTTATTTAAGTCACTGGACACTGTCTCAAACAGTGACTTAGTTTTGGGTGAGGAAAAGCCAGGGCAAATAAGTGCGGGCGCCATAGGCGCCCGCACTGGGCACCCCTTCATACAATCCTGTTTAAAATATTATGAAAATATAGATAAAGAAATAACAACACCAAGAATCATTAGTGAAGTTTACAAAAGCTACAGAGACAAAGATTCTGTTCTGGTTCTTCCCTCCATTACTTTCTATCCATACAATCAGGAAAATATAAAAAATTTTGATAGGGATAACCTTCCCAAAGAAAGTGTAGGTGTTCATTTTTGGGACTATTCATGGGGTAATCCAACACTTAGAGCTCTCAATAAATTAAGCGTATATCACAAACTTAAAAAAATATTAGATATCCTTCATATCAAGAAAACCCTAAAGAAAATACTAGGATTACCCCAAACGTAAAAGTACGAAAATCAAAATTTGCAACAATAAAAATAAAGAATTCAAACAATAATTAAAAATATGAAACCATTTTTTAGCATAATCATCCCAACGTACAAAAAGCCAGATGAGCTATTGAAATCGGTCTTTTCTGTGATATCTCAGGATTATAAAAATTTTGAAGTTGTTATTGTAAACGATTCTCCAAATGATGAGTCCTACAAAATCGCTGAGGAAAAATTTTTAAATGGATCTAGCCCTCTTGTTCATTATGTAAAAAATCTAAAAAACGAAGGGGTGAACTACTCTAGAAACAAAGCACTCAGTTTATTATCTGTGAAATCCGAATGGATTATTTTCCTAGACGATGATGATACTCTTGCTCCCAACACGCTGTCACATTTTTGTGAGCTTATAGAAAAAAATATTCAAGAGAAATGGTTCATATGTAATCGTGCAGAAAAAAATGGAAGTTCCCTAACTCAAATATACCCAAATAATTCAAGTCTTGATTTTAATTGGAATTTTTTAATTACAAAAAAATTTAGTGGTGACGCTACCCACTGTATAAATACAAATATTACTAAAGGAATATTCTTCCCAACGAAGATCAAGCAAGGTGATGAATGGATGTTCTTTTATCAAATTTCCTTACGCACAAAATTTTTCTACAATGATTTTAATGCCACCTTTACTGATGGCTACTCTACATCCGGACTTAATTACAGAAAAAGAACAACCAACGAACAGTTAAAAACCTTGGGAAACATACTATCTGAAGGTTGGCAAAGGAAAATACTTTTCAGACCAAGTTTTGTGATATATATACTTATAAGACTTGTACGTGCTTTTGTAAAAAATTAAAACAAGACTTCTGCATTCCCTGGTAGCTCTAGGTTATTGGGAATAGATAGATTCCCTGATAAGCCATTTTTAATTGCCCTAAAAATTAGCCTGGATCTTTTAAAAAGAATTCCATTTGTTTTTCCTCTCAGGAAAACAATAAAATACAAACCCACAAACCAAACCAACATATTTAAAAGCAACAGGCAATTATCTAGAAAACCTTTAGTGTATTTTGACGATAAATAAACCATATTTCTAAGTCTAAAATAGACCTTATAATCTGGAGTATCTTTTGCAAATAAACCCTCTATGTGTGAACCTTCAGTAAAAGTCATGTCCACGTCTCTTATATATGGTCGTACACAGACATATGTTTTATATCCAGCTTCTCTTACACCCCATGAATAATCAATATCATCACCGTACAGAAAAAGTTTTGAATCTGGGAGTGGAGCATCAAGTACAGCTTTAATTGGAAGAATCGTTCCTCCAAATGCAAAGCTTTTGTTGGGAACAATTTCGGGACAGCTTCCTTGCTTCTCTTTATTTTTTCTACCAGACAAAATTCTAAAAAAATTGTTTACTTTCGAAAAACTAAAAACTTCAAAAAAGGTCTTCCGAGATTTTTCAACTTCCTCTTCAGTTGGAGCGCTGAAAAAGAAAGATGCATTTTCACCCATGTCGCTTCTATTTCCCGCAAGAACAACATTATTTCTAGGAAATTTTTTAAAATTTTCTAGAAAAATATCTATTCCACCTTTCTCTACAGCATTATCATCATCAAGGACCAGAACATAATCACAACTAATCTCTCTAGCCATTCTTAGTCCAGCAAAATATCCTCCAGCAGAACCATGATTTCTTTCATTTCTGATGATCGACACTTTTCCATTATTTTTTTTAGCAAAATTCTCTATCTCTATTTTATTTACTGAGGCGTTATCGACAATAATTATTTTTTCTAGATGAGAATCATCGATCACAGAATTAACAACCTGTGACAAAAACTTCCATCTATTTCCATATGTAACAGTAACGACAACAACTTTATTCATATTTTTTTAAAAAACTCTCAATATCTTTACTGTATAAATAATTTTCTGCACCTAGTATTTTTTCTTTATCCCAATTCCACCATTTCAACAAAAGAAGTCTTTCTATTATTTCAGCTTCGAATCTATACTTAATTATTTTTGCAGGAATTCCCCCGACTATTGAGTAAGGTGGCACGTCATTTACAACCATGGCCCCAGCCGCAACAATAGCTCCATCACCGATATTAACTGAACCTAAAATTGTTGCCCTGTATCCAACCCAAACATCATTTCCAATATTAACATCCCCTCTATCATTTGAATCAGATACTGTTTTATTTTTATTAATCAGAGACCGTGGATATGTAGTAATCAATCCTAGACTATGATTAGCTCCGAGAAGAATAGAAACCTCAGGTGCGATTGAGCAAAATTTTCCAACGCTCAATTTACTTGTCTGATCAAAGCATCGTATATCGGGAATGCCGTATGTCCCCTCTCCCCAACTTGAAATGTATTTTTTATTTCTACCAAAAATATACTCATCTTTTTTGTAGCCGATATGGATTATAGCCTTGAAAAATATAGATTTTATGAAATTCATAAAGGGATTATATCACTAACTTTTTAACAATAGTATCTACTACGTCTTGGTCTTTAATATTAAAAAGGCATGCCATATACCCCTGCCCTTTATACTCTACCAAAGCACAATCCCTTTCATATGGATCACACCTACAACCTTCAGTTGCTACAAGTTCTGTTGATTTTTCATTAAAATAATACTTGAACATGTAAATACCTTTTATATTCAAAATAATAGTCGGCACATGAAGTTCATTTATTAAGATGGCATTACCTGTATGAACAGTGATATTTAATTTTGCCTTGGCATAGATATTTAAAAGGTCCTGTGACCTTTCTCCACAAGCAATGAGTGTATTTTTAAGATTGAGACCATTTAGCACTTCATTGATAAATTTCTTATCAGCTACACTTCCAGTAAAAACAAATTTTAAATCGGGAAATTTTTCTCTGACATTTAAAAGAATTTTTTGCCACCTATCTAAAGGTAAGCTCCTGTCCGGATGTGATGAGCATAAATGAAAAACAATATAATTTTGCTTTTCTACACCCACCCTCTTTAAAACCTCGTCACTGTCTACATATTTTAAAACTGGTGTGTGTTCTACTGGCTCGTAACCCAAAAATCCGAGCATGCGATTTGCTTGTTCATAGAAAAGCTCTTTATCTAAATTTGAAGGAATAAAGTTTTTTCTTCCCAAAAAATATGCTGACCCATACCCTATTGGAAAATTTCTAGAACCTTCGAGATTGAAGCCAACAAAACGACTCCTAGAAAAAAATCTTATGAAGTATGCAAAAAACTTAAAATAGGTTGGTGGAGGGATTGGTAAAACTAAAACGTAACAATACTTATTTAACAAACTTTTAACAGAAAGTACAAACATCTTAAGTAACCCGCCCACACCGTTAAAATCTAAATATTCTATATGGTCATTGTAAGGAATAGAAAAATCTTTTAAAAATTGACTAGGGTGCTTTAATAAAATCAGAGACTCTATGCCACTACTTTCAAAAAAACGATTTGCATACTCAATAAGCAAAGCGTGGTCCCCCACTGGGCCAGCTGAGAAAAATATGAACTTTTTGTATTTTTTATTATTCATAGATAAAAATAATATTACAGTATATACTATACCAAATTAACACAATTGCCATGCCAAAAAAGACATATTATACAGGCTTTGATATCCTTCGTTTCTTAGCAGCCGTTTGGGTAATGAACTTTCATTATTTTTTAGGACTTTCTGGAGCTCTATCATGGTATAGATATGGAAACCTTGGCGTCCCATTATTTTTTATAATATCCGGCTTTGTAATCTCACAAAGCATCAAAGACAACGACCTAAAGAAATTCGCCAAAAGCCGTTTCATTAGACTATTTCCATTATTTTGGATAATTTGTACTTTTACGTACATTTTTACACTATTAATGCCCAACGGAAATCCTGTACATCTTTCTGAATATCTAGTGAGTATGACCATGCTTGGTGATAAATTTGGGGCAGTCTTCAATCTACCTAGACTCGTTGATCCTGTTTATTGGACTCTGTCAGTGGAACTTCTTTTTTATATTGCAATTGCAGGTTTTATTTACTTTTTCAAATGGAAGAATATTAGATTTTTCCTATGGGGTTGGCTCACTATAAGTATTTTATCTTTTATCGTTCACGTGGATCAAAGCTTTATATTCAAGACACTTCTCGTAAGACACGCATCCTATTTTGTTTTTGGGGCCACTCTATCACTCATTGCCCTTAAAGATGCGCTTACAAAAAATCAAAAGATAAGTGACTACGCTCTTTTGATCTTAACAGCTATATATTCAACTGTAATATCCTATAAAGCTCTCCCTCCATATTTTGTTCCTCATCCATATGATGGAAATATAGTGGCAGCTTTCCATATTGTATTTTTTGCTTTAGCCATATTTATGGTTTGGGTTTCAAAATATTTACAATCAGAAAAAAGTCGGAGGGTCTGCGCGATCATTGGAGGTATCACTTATCCTTTATATCTTTCACATCAGACTATTGGCATGATATTAATCGACTATTTCAAGAACTACGGGACTTATGCAATTCGTGGAGCAATAACTGTTGTTTTTATGATAACAATTAGTTACTTTATATACCTACAAGATAAAAAGATCCGAAAATGGCTAAAAGCTAAATTGTAAAAAATAAATTAATTTCAATGTTAAACACAACAAAAATAAAAATTTTATCAAAAAAATATTTACCTAACTGTCTTTTTGAAGTACTCAAGTTCACAAACTCACACTTCTTTTCAAAAGCTAGAGACGCCCGCTTCAACCTTTCAGTTAAAAATTTTAAACAAAGACAAAATGTTAGCCTAAGTTATGGTGATATAAACTTTAGACTAGTAATAGACCCGAAAAACGGATACCTAGACAAACAAATATATTCTTATCATAAATATGAGGAACATATTGTTGACGAGATAATTAACGCCCTCAAGCCCGGAAACAGAGCGGTAGATATTGGCGCAAACATTGGCCACCACACAATGGTAATGTCAAAATGTGTTGGAGAAAAAGGTGAAGTTTATGCTTTTGAACCAATACCTGGTATCAGAGATCAACTCAATGAGTCAATTAAAATAAATGATTTTAAAAACATTAAGGTCTTCCCTTATGCCTTGGGTGATGAAAATAAAACAGAAAACCTTTCGATCGCTTCTAATAACATTGGCAGCTCTTCAATAATTCCTGCACATGTAGATTCAAATACTCGAAAAATTACCATCGAGGTAAAAAGACTGGACGATATAATTGACAACAAAATTGATTTCATAAAAATAGATGTTGAGGGATATGAGTACTTTACACTTATGGGATCAATAGAAACTATTAAAAAATATTCTCCCGCAATTTTAATTGAATTCAGTCCTTTGTATTATCAAGCAAACAACGAAAGCCATTCTCTTAAAATCCTAGAATTATTTGATAAATTAGAGTATAGAATATATGACCTTGAAAACAACAAAGAAGAAGTTACACAATTTCAAGATTTCATAAATACCTTTTCTACAGAAGGAAGACCTCAAACTAATCTACTGTGTATACCAAAAAAATAAAGTCTAGATAATAATCTAAACTTTATAAAAATGACGGGAACTTTAGTAAAAATTATTCCCTACTATTTCTCATCAACATTTAAAATATTTCTAAGCACACTTTCTGGAATTTCTTTTTTTGGCAGGTCTTCCGAAACTTTCTCCTTCACTGTTTTGTTTTTCTCATCTGCATTTTCAGATCTGTTTTCGTTTTTATTTACATTTTCATTTATATTTTCGGGTTTGCTTTCACTTGAGTTTTGAACAGAACTTCCCAAGGGTTCATCATTTTTTTTAGTATTTAAAGTATTGTTTTCTATAGGTTTTGTTTGCTTTTCCTCAACCACAGGAACTTCAGGGGCCTCATCTTTCATTGCTGCCATAAGTGCAGCCTTAAGAGCTGATATATTTTGAGCTGACGCAATTTTCTGATTATTTTTTGGTGCTTCTTTTGGTTTTAAATAATCTAGAGACATTACTTTACGAAGCTCTGTCTCTCGGGCAACTTGTTCTTTTTGATCAGTTGATGAACTATACCCACCCATCGGTTTTATTTGAGTACCTCTATTTTTTGAATTATTAGATTGTGGATTATCTGCTTGCCATGTCTTTTTCTGAGCCTGAGTATGAGGGGGTTGAATTGTCTCAATTTTAGGTTTGGTTTCTGACACAACATCGGGTACAACATCGGACACGACCTTTATCAGAGACTCTGGTTTTGGTTCTTCACTCTTTTGAGTATTCAACGTCGGTGTATCATTTTTTACCAATTCTTTTCTATCATCCACCCTTGGAGCATCCCCTCTTGACCAACTATTTGGTGATGATTGGGTTCGTCCAGCCTGTGCTACCTGCCCAGCAGAACCACCACCAGCGTTGTAATCTCGTGAATCTCTACTACCTGTATTTCTACTGCCATCTCGAGAACTAGAGTCTCTGCCGCCTCCATAGCTTCCAGAATCCCTTCCTCCTCCGTCACGTCCACCAGCATTTCCAGAGTATGAGCTTCTACCACCATCTCTTCCGGAACCACTATCCCTACCCCCGCTATAATTTCCACCATCTTGACCACGAGCCCCCGGAGGAGGTGCTTGTGTTTTGCCATCTGTGTGCCATTTTCGTATTTCGTCTTCCACAACAGCACGAGGCTTTGAGAAAGTTGAACGAGACATCTCTATTATTTCTCTTACATACATTTTTTCAGGCTTCTTCAGTGGAGGAATAGTTGTAGCAGAAAAGGGACGAGAACTCACTCCATCAATCATAAGTTTCAAATAAAACTGAAAACGTCCAAGGTTTACGAGATCCTCTGCTGCAAACTGCGGAGCAAATTCTTTTTCCAAAACCTCAGAGTCATATGAACCTACACGAAATGAAACCATCGTTCCTACGTTTCCAAAAACAGCCGCCCTCACTTCTTCTGACATTTGTTCAATGTATTGGTGAGCCACAGCCAAATCAAGCTTGTATTTTCTAGCCTCAGACAAAATATCTGCAAACGACTCATTGGCAAAGTTTTGAAACTCATCTACATATAGAAAAAAATGAGGAACATCTTTCATTGCTTCCTCGGACAAGTCAGCTCGAGACATTGCCGCAAGGTAGATCTTTGTGATAAGCATACTGCCGAGTAGATTGGCATTGGACTCACCCATTCTTCCTTTAGATAAGTTAATTATCAAAATCTTTCTGTCATCCATTAATTTTCGAATATCAAAAGTAGATTTTGATTGGCCAATAATATTTCTAACAAGTGGGTTTGAAATAAACTGACCAATTTTATTTTGGATGGCAGGTGCCGCTTCTGCGGCAAATTTTTCAGTATATTTTGCATACTCTTCAGTCCAAAAAGCTTTGACGGAAGGGTCAGTTACATTTGCAACTACTTTATTTCTATATTCCTTATCCGCAAGCATTCTGTTTACCCCAATCAATGTTGAGTCAGGATATTCCAAAAGTGCCAACAAAATATTATTCAAAATATATTCCATTCTAGCAGACCAGGCATCTACCCATATCTTCTTGAAGGCACTCATTAGTCCATTGGCAACTAGGTGACGTTTATCAGGACCCACATCCTCCATCACATTGAAAGATATAGGAAACTCCATATCGAAAGGTGCAAAATATAAAACATCTTTTATTCGCTCTGGCGGTATGTACTCAAGTAAAAGATCTGCTGATTTTCCGTGAGGATCAAGAAAACAAAAACCTTCACCATTACGAATATCTTGAACTGCCATGTTTTCAAGTAAGGTAGACTTTCCCATACCTGTTTTTCCAATAACATACATATGACGAGATCGATCGTCACGCTTTATTCCGAAGGGAATTTTTTTATTTCTTGCGTCTGTTTCCGCAAAATAAGTAACTATATTTTCACGAGACATATTTACTTTATATTATAGCAAAAAAAATATTAAAAAATACAATTTTACTGAAAAGAGCTTACCCACTCACTGTTTACTGTGCATCAAAAGCACCAGGACTATATTTATTTGAAGCGCTCCAAATCATCCATGAGTTTAGACCTGTATCGTACACTCCTTTTATTTGATCACGTACTTGTGCTGCCTGATAAATTGCACCTAGATTAAAATCTTGAAGCCAAGGTCGAATCTGGTTTACAGAAAGATGATCTTTAATAGCTTGTGGAGTACTCGTAGCAGCCTTAAAAGCGTTAAGTTTATTTATGGCACCCGTCATTGAGACCTTGATAGTCTCATATGGATGATCAGCTGGATTTTTAAAATTATTCCATCCGTTTGCAAAGTGAGATGGGTAGACCATCGGTGCAACATAATCAAAATATGAAAGCGCATCTGTAAGCATTTGACCAATACCCAAATCATCCTCAGCTACAGTTGTAAGTCCAAAAAGATCAGCTGACACTACTGCTCCACTTGGCTTTGTGTTTTCAGCAACGTACTTAAAAAATCTTCCAATAACAGCATGCTTTGGTTCGCTCTTACTCCAAGGAAAAGATATATCTTTCATGTTTCCATCTGAAGGAAAACGAATATAGTCAAAATTTATTTCATCGAAACCTCGTGAATATGATTCTTTACCAATATCAACTAAATAATCCCATTGTCCTTTTGCGCCTGCATCTATCCATGTGATGCCTTTATGATCTTTCCAAATACCTCCATCACTTGAACGTTTAACTGCTAGATCTGGATGAAGGGCAACCATTCGTGGATCTTGAAATGCGGCCACTCGTCCAATAACATAAATGCCTTTTTGATGTAGCTCTGCAATCAGAGCGTCAATATCACGAATACGTGGATTATCATCTGTTCCGTAAGCTTTTAAGGTTGGGTCATTTACCTTAAAAGCAATGTCACCTGTATAGTCTTTAATATCAATAACAACAGCATTTACTTCTGTTGTGTCCATAAGCTTGATCAGAGGGTTTCGAAGAGACAAAGTTCCTGCAACCCAGCTTGTCATGTAAATAGCTTTAACCTGTTTTGGTGTAGCGATATGAGTAACAGCAATCCCTAATTAAGAACTTGTCCCAGTAGTTCCAGACACCCCATTTGTACTTGTAGCAAGCGTAGAAGAGCTTATAGCGCTAACGGCACCATTTATAGCATAGGAAGCATTAGCATAAAGAGGAACTGCACTAGCAGCATTACTTGCTTCATATTTAACATCAAAAAATCTTGGTAAAGCAAAAAGCCCCCCACCAATAATGGCCAAACAACCGAGAACAATAAGCTGATTACGCAACTGGATTTTGTTCATTGTTAATATTATTTTTTACAATGACTTCATTCTTTCTTGTTTTTTCACGGTAAAGAGATACAGAAACAAACAAAGTAATAAGGCCAACTATCACAGCAAAAACTTTATCCCAAGAGCCAGGAAAACCAAGAAGTGGCACAACGATAGACAGAGCTGACATTATTATTATTGAGACTATTTTTTTCATAGGGATTTATTTTATTTTCTGAGTTTTATAAAAATTTAAACAATTTTATATAAACAGTATACACTAGCGCACAATTACGACAAACTCTCCCCTACATTTTTCTGGATTATTTTCAAAATGTGCCAAAACATCAGTAGCATTTCCTGAAAAAACTTCTTCAAACATCTTTGTGAGCTCACGCGCAACGACTACCACTTGATCACCACGACAATGTTCTTTGAGTGAAGTTAGGGCCTTAATGATACGGTGGGTAGATTCGTAGAAAACCATCGTCCTCTCACTTATGGAAATTTCCTTAAAAAGAGTTTCTCGACCCTTTTTGTGTGGCAAAAATCCTAAAAAAGTAAACTCGGCTGAAGAAATGCCACTTGCAGAAAGTGCTGTGATGAGTGCAGACGGTCCAGGGATTGGAACAACCGAAATATCATCACCGAAAGTTTCTCTTATTTTTGCAACAAGAAGCACCCCTGGGTCTGAAATAGTTGGTGTTCCTGCATCAGAAACAAGAGCAAGATTTTTTCCTTTTTTAAGAATATCGATAATTGTATCTATTTTTGAAAGCTTACTTTGAGCATGGTAACTCATTGTAGGTGTCCCAATTTCATAATGAGAAAGCAATGCTTTTGTATGTCGTGTATCCTCACATAAAATTAAATCAACATCTTTTAAAATACGGAGCGCTCGCAGAGTGACATCCTCTAGATTTCCTATAGGAGTAGCCACAACATATAGTGTTGGTTTTTCATTACCTGAGATACTTGAAGTACTTGAATCCTCCAGATCCTTTGCAGTTGAAGCTGCGTCTATTTTTAATTCTGAAAATTTTTTACGCATTATAGTTGGCTTCTACACTGACAAAACTATCTGTACCTACAATAATATGATCTAAGAGATTTATACCGATAATTTTTCCAGCCTCTATTAGTTGTTCTGTTATTTCTATATCTGTTTGGCTCGGAGTAAGGACACCTGATGGATGATTGTGAGCAATTATTACAGCTGCAGCACCGAACTCAACTGCTGGTTTAAAAACTTCTCTAGGGTGAACGATGTTTGAATTGATTGTCCCGATAGAAATGACTTCATCATGAATTACTCTATGGTGAGTATCTAGATAAATACCACGAAGGTGCTCTTTTGGAAGACTACTCATATCCTTTAAATATTCCCAGGCTTCTTCAGGTGTGCGAACAACAGCAAGACCTGAATTATTTTTTTTATAAAATCTTCTTCCAAGCTCTCCACATGCCACTATCTGGCAAGCCTTTACAATAGGAATATCTAAATCTTCTGAAAGCTTTTTTGGATCAGTTTGATTTATAAAAGCTTGATTTCCATAATCCCTAACAACCCTCTGGGACATAGTCATAACGTCCTCTTTTGTTGTTCCTGTAGTCAAAACAACAGCCAACAATTCTTGATTGGATAGCCCTATAGGTCCTGAGGTTAGGAGTTTCTCTCTAGGTTGGTCATCCTGAGGCATGTCTTTAACCTTCAAAACGTATTTTTTGATAGATGTTTTGAAAGATCCCCTATTTAATAAATCTGGCCCAATAATAAGGTCATTATCTTTAAGTGCATATGTCATAGTTAAGATATTATAACATTTAGAGATTAAAACAAAATCAAGGGAAAATAAATAAAACACCTTTTGAAATCCGCGCGTTCTGGCCTGCTGGCCAGCCGCTATGCTCGGAGCCAAGCTCCTGTGCAATGCATTTCAAAAGGTGTTTTATTTATTTTTACAAACTCTGTTTCTCTCTAACTAACTATTTATAGTGTCTCCACCACTATCGAGTTGGTGTCAATCGCCTTACCAAAAGGTACACCTGAAGAAATGACAACCTTGTCACCTTTTTTAGCAATTTTTTCTTTGAAACAAAAATCTCTAATAGCCTTAAGAGCCTGAGTCAACTCACGTGTGCGAGGAATGTGAACTGGATAACATCCAAAATACAAAAGTGCACGCTGTGCTGTTGGGAAATTTGGAGTTACAACCAAAATAGGTAGATTTGATTTGTGACGTGACATCATGCGGGCAGTACGTCCAGTTTCTGTAAAGGCAATAAGATATTTTGCCCCAACTTTCTCTGCAAGTTTTACTCCAAGAGATGAAATCATATCGTTTACATTTGCAAACTCACCTGCCTTATCATTAACAAGGTCACCATTCAAAAGCTGCTTGTGTAAGTGATCATCTTCGGTGTGAAGAGCAACTCGAGTCATAACAGCAACTGCTTCAACTGGAAACTCTCCAAGAGTAGTCTCTTCTGAAAGCATCACAGCATCTGTACCGTCCAAAATAGCATTTGCAATATCTGAAACTTCAGCACGTGTAGGCACTGGAGATTTGATCATAGACTCAAGCATTTGAGTTGCTGTGATCACAGGCTTTCCTGCAGCATTACATTTCTTGATAATCATTTTCTGAATAAGTGGAACCTCCTCTGCAGGAACTTCGATAGCAAGATCCCCTCGAGCAACCATAATACCATCCGAGAGTCTGATGATTTCATCAATATTCTCTACAGCTTCTGGAGTTTCAATTTTTGCAATAATTCCAGCTTTTGATTTTCCTTTATTCAAAAGATCACGAAGCTCTTCAACGTCAGCTGGTTTTCGCACAAAAGAAAGTGCAACATAATCAACTTTGTGTTTAAGACCAAATGCCAAATCCTTTCGATCCTTTTCTGTTATAGAACTTATTGATAGATACGCGCCTGGAAGGTTTACACCACGGCGACTTTTTGTATCACCACCCACTATCACCTTTGTGATAACTTCATCACCCTTAATATCTGTAATTTGAAGTTTTTTCTTTCCATCATCAAGCAAAATGAAACCGCCAATCTTAACTTCTTTTGGAAGCAATGGATAGTTTACTGATGCCTTTGTCTCGTCTCCTGTAATCTTCTTTGTAGTCAAAGTAAAGGTCTGACCTTTTTTCAAGGTGACACGTCCTGACTCTGTTCCAAAATCCCCGATTCGAATTTTAGGTCCAGAAAGGTCTTGAAGAATTGCAGCATTAACTCCTGACTTTTTAACTGCATTGCGAAGGTTTTCAACGCGAGCAGCATGCTCAATAAAATCTCCATGGGAGAAGTTTAGACGCATTATGTTCATACCAGCTTTTAATAGCTCTGTAAGCTTTGCTTCCGTTTCAGTTGCGGGACCAATAGTACAGACGATTTTTGTTTTCTTTCCTAGGTGCATATAATCGATAAAATTAATGATAATAATTTATGAAAAATCCGAGGCTAAATACTAGCACGATTTTAAGCCTTTTTCAAACGAGTATCTTTTTTGTGCGCCTGCCAGGATTCGAACCTGGGACCCCATC
>CAINVO010000013.1 GCA_903854195.1 uncultured bacterium
ATTACTACCATCAACAACAACAACTGATGGCTTTACCCATTCATCGTGACGCAATCTTCTTGTCAAGATTTCCGAGAGTGAAGCGATGTCATTAATTTTTCCTGAATTAATATTAAAAACCCTGTACTGATTTTTATCTGCCTGACCATCAGTAAAAACAGTCATAACACCCACTGTTGATTTTCCAGAAAGATGAGCAACGTCATAAGCTTCAATTCTCATTAACCCTGATCCTGTATTTTTCAATTCCCCATCCTCCGTAATTAAGGAAACATCTTGAATATGTTTTAAGGCATAAATTTTCTTTTGAGTATCTGCCGCTTCCTCAAATTTTTCAGCTTTAGCCAACTGCATCATTTTTTTATCTAGAGACTGACTTAATATCTTTATATTTCCTTTAAAAAACATTGTGAGATACTTTATAGTCTCTGCGTAATTTTTCTCACTAATTTCACCAGTACATGTACCTGGGCATAGACCTATGGAACGATTAAAACATGGTCGAGATATACCCTTCTGTTCTTCAGCCGTTTTACATTTATCATCCCTATATGGAAAAATCTTTCTAATTATTTTCAGTGCCTCCTTTAAAGCAGTACTACTAGGATATGGTCCAAATATTGACTTGACCTGTGACGGTGTAAACTCGGTATTCAAATCTTTTTTTCTAATCATCATTATCCGAGGAAATTTTTCATTAGTAATAACAATACAATACAGACTTTTATCATCCTTTTGTTTTGTATTGAAAGATGGCTTAAATGTTTTGATAAGCTCGGCTTCAAGCATCAATGCCTCAAGAACTGAATCTGTTTGCTTAAAATCCAAAGCGACAGCACTTTCAACCATTTTTTCAATGAGAGTACTACGTGTATCTGAAATATCCTTTGAAAAATAGCTTTTCACACGGTCTTGTAAGGATGTAGCTTTTCCTATATATAAAATTTTTTTTCTGGGTCCAAGAAAAAAATACACACCAGGAGAATCTGGCAGTTTATTTTTTTTGATTTTAAAATATTGACTATTCATAAAATTTCAAACTCAACTAGACCTCATTTTATAGCCTTATTTCTTCAAAACTTTTTTTAGATATGAGCCAGTATAACTCTTTGTATTCGCCGCAACATCTTCTGGTGTACCCTTTGCAACTATTTGACCACCTCCAATACCACCTTCTGGACCAATATCAATAAGATAATCTGATGATTTAATAACGTCCATATTGTGTTCAATAACAACAACAGTATTTCCCTTCTCTACAAGCTTTTGCATGATTTCAATAAGTTTCTTAACATCTTCGTAATGAAGACCGATTGTCGGTTCATCCAAAAGATAAATACTTTTTTGAATATGTGGACGATATAGTTCAGATGAAACCTTTACGCGCTGAGCCTCTCCACCTGAGAGTGTTGTTGCAGATTGACCAAGTTCAAGGTATCCAAGACCCACTTCGTTTAGGGTGTGTAGACGATCATAAATAGATGGTATGTCTTCATAAAAAGCCAGTGCTTCCTCAACTGTCATTCTCAAAACCTCATAAATATTTTTACCTTTATATTTTACGTCTAAGGTTTCTTTCATAAATCTCTTTCCCTGACAGACATCACAAGTCACGTATACTGTTGGCAAGAAGTGCATTTCAACTTCAATCATTCCGTTACCCTGACAGTTTTCACAACGACCACCCTTAACGTTAAATGAAAAACGATTTGCTTTCCAACCTCTAGCTTTAGCTTCCACTGAATTTGCAAACATATCTCTTATATGTGTGAAGGCCCCAGTATAAGTTGCAGGGTTTGATCTAGGAGTACGTCCTATTGGAGACTGATCAATAAGAATCGCTCGGCCAAGATATTCTGTACCGCTAAAAGATGAACAATTATAGACTTCATTTGAGCGATGTTTTTTCTCAAAACGTGCCTGAAGATTCTTGTGAATAATCTCGTAGACAAACGATGATTTTCCAGAACCTGAAACACCAGTCACTGTGACGAGTTTTCCAAGAGGTACATCAACATTCATATTTTTAATATTAAAAATATTTCCTCCACGAATCATAAGCTTACCTTTATCTGTATCTCGACGTTTTTTTGGAATTTCAATTTTTTTATCACCTCGAAGATATGCGATTGTAAGCGAGTCAGTCTTATCTGTTTTTGCAGTAAGTAACGGTTCAAGATAACCAGCAACAACAACTTTTCCTCCATGAACACCTGCTCCTGGTCCAATATCTACAATATAATCAGAAGAGTAAATAGTATCCTCATCATGCTCAACAACTATAATTGTATTTCCTGAATCTCGTAAACTTAACAATGTTTTGATAAGTCTATCGTTATCTCTCTGATGAAGACCAATTGTTGGTTCATCTAGTACATAAAGTGCCCCCACAAGGCCAGAACCGAGCTGTGAGGCCAATCTGATACGTTGTGCTTCCCCACCAGAAAGAGTATTTGCACGACGATCGAGTGACAAATAATCTATTCCGACATCATTCATAAATTCAAGACGAGATTGAATTTCTTTTATAATCACTTTTGAGATTTCCTTTTCTGTTGGACTCAATTTTAAGTTAGAAAAAAATTCTGCTGCGTTCCGGATAGACATTGCCGTCATGTCAACAATATTGATTTTTTTATGATTATCATCTGTCAAAAAAACGTGCATAGCTTCAGGTCTAAGACGTGCACCCTTACAAACAGGACAAGGCTCTATACCAAAGAAATATTTTGTACCCAAACCATTACATTCTGGACACGCACCGTATGGTGAGTTGAATGAAAAAAGACGAGGTTCGATCTCTGGATATGAAAACCCATCATATGGACACATGAATTTAGAAGAAATAAGATGGTTGCCGGCTGGTGTTCCTCCAGACGCAGGATCACCTAGAGCTGGTGTCACTATGCGAAGTAAACCATCTGACTCTGTAAGTGCACGTTCAATTGCCTCACTCAATCTTTCCTTAAAATTTTGTGAGTTTCCTTTCAGTTCTGAAAAATAAAATTCATCCACAAGCACATCGATAGTATGCTTTTTATTTTTATCTAGGATAATTTGTTCGCGAAGTTTCTTAGGAATACCATCTACAAGCACCTGCTCATATCCTTTTCCAAGAAGATCATAAAGCATTTGATAATATTCACCTTTTCTACCTACAACTAATGGAGCATAGATGCCAAAACGTGCATCACTATAAGCAACACCTAGAACTTTTTTTTCTTTACTAGAAATATCTATATCACTAACTGTGTGAAAAATTGAATCAAGAATTTCCTCTTTTGATAAACGCTTAATTTCTCTAGCACATTCGAGACAGTGGGGTTTACCAATACGTGCATACAATATACGTAGATAGTCATAAATCTCAGTAATTGTTGCTACAGTAGATCGTGGATTATTTGAGCGAGATTTTTGATCTATAGAAATTGCAGGAGAAAGACCAGTAATTTCATCTACATCTGGCTTCTGCATTTGTCTAAGGAATTGTCGAGCGTAGGATGAAAGTGATTCAACATAACGACGCTGACCTTCAGCAAAAATAGTATCAAAAGCAAGTGATGACTTTCCAGAGCCTGACAAACCAGTGATTGCAATCATTTTATTACGAGGCATTTCTACAGTAATATCCTTCAAGTTGTGAGTGCGAGCACCCTTAACAACAATCATGTCGTGGCCTTTATTATTTAAATTGTTTATTTTTTTATCTTTCATATTTACGCAGCATAACCCATGGCACTGGCTCATGGGTATGTATCAAATTTTTATAAAGAAACTATAAATGTAAAAAGAAGAAAAGGCAAGCCCCCCCAGTTTAAGGTAAAATCTGAAGCTTTAATTTAAAAGTCTTTAATTATAAAAGAAAAACACCAGCCGCCGTGAAGCAGACTGATGTTTGTTTTTTAAAATACCGCACCATTAGGCAGCTGCACCTTCTTTTTCCTGCTCCTTAGTGCCAGGAAGACTAAGATCGTCCAGATGTACATCTTGGCCAATGTGACCAAATACAGCAGGACCGATACGAAAGATTACATCCTTTCGAACCGCAAAGATATCAGCACTATGTCGGATGTGATGATATCTCGTATGTTTAGCAAGATACGGAACGATAGTATCTTTGAGACCTCCATTAGCAAAATAAATATCAAGCTTCTTTTTAATCGAAGCAGGATTTTTATCGTCTGGGCGATTCTCACGATCCGCTCGATGGATAATGCCAATCTCACAAATTGCACGTGGAGTATCCAAATGAATTGTGTGAATTTCGGCATCAGGATCCTTCTCGTAGAACATGCTAATGAACTCATGAACCTGCGTAAGCGATCTTGGTGAATCAACACCATAATGCTCACCATTGTAACTTGCAAAGTCCTCTCGGACAGCATCATTTATGGCGGTGTCATCAACAAGAACTCCAGCTGAGGAAAGTTTTTTCCTATGAATTCTTGACCACACACCTGTCTCAAAAATACTGAGACCAGGATAGCGTTGTCGCAGTGGATGACCCGCACCGAAGCCTTTTCCGCTACAAGAAGGGCCCACAATCAACAAACGTTTTGGTTTACTCACTATATATTTCCCCTTTCATTTTATTTTGAACTCAGTTAAACTTTTTAAAATCGAAAAACTGTTTGAATCTCCAAACAGGTTAACACATAAAAAATTAGTGTCAACAAAAAAATATTGTGACCAACGGAGGATAAATAGATATTAATTTGGCTTCTTAACTTTACCTTTTTTAGTTTTTTTACCTTCATCTCCAAACTTCTCAATCAGCATTTTTATTTCATCGCGTAAAATTGCTGCAGTCTCAAAATCTAATTGTTCTACAGCATCCTCCATTTGTTGTTTCTTTTCATCGATTAAAACCTTAATTTTCTTAGGGTCATTTTTAAACGTTGCAGTATCAATATCTAGAAGTCTTGTGACCGTTTTTTGATGTTCACTTTGTATCTGTTCAGTAATATCATTTATTTTTTTAATGATAGTTTTTGGAGTAATGCCATGTTTGGTGTTGTAGGCTATCTGTATTGCACGACGTCGATCAGTTTCACTTATTGCCCTTTGCATTGAACCGGTCATGTTTTCCGCATATAAAATAACCTTACCCTCTACGTTACGTGCGGCACGTCCAATAGTTTGAATGAGGGCAGACTCAGAACGCAAAAAACCTTCTTTATCAGCATCCAAAATACCGATAAGCGCTACCTCCGGCAAATCCAAACCTTCACGCAGAAGGTTAACACCTACAAGTACATCAAACGACCCGCGTCTAAGTTCTGTTAATATTTGTATACGATCAAGTGTTTCTATATCACTGTGCAAATACTTTGCTTTTATTTTTTTCTCTATTAAATACTCACTGAGATCCTCAGCCATTTTCTTTGTTAGAGTTGTTGCAATAGCTCGAAAACCTTTTTTGATAACTATCTCTGTTTCCTTTATGAAATCTTTTATTTGACCATCATAGGCTTTTCCATCCTTACTATCTTTTGCTTTAACAGAAATAATCGGTCTTATAATTATTTCTGGATCAATAAGTCCTGTTGGACGAATAATCTGTTCAACTATCTGTCCGCCATTTTCTTTTTTACATTTTTCAAGCTCAAATTTTCCAGGAGTGGCTGTGGTATAGATGGTCAGTCCAATTCTCTTTTCAAATTCATCAAATTTTAACGGACGGTTGTCAGCAGCACTAGGCAGACGAAAACCATAATCAATTAAATTTTTCTTTCTTGAAGCATCTCCTGCATGCATTCCGTTGAGCTGCGGAACGGTGACATGCGACTCATCAATAATAGTCAAAAAGTCAGCACTACCATCTGCCTTATGTGGAAAATATGACAGTAACGTGTCAGGGGCCTCACCTGCTTTTTTACCAGAAAAATGCCTAGAGTAGTTTTCTATACCATTGCAATATCCCACCTCTCGAATCAATGCGAGGTCATAGCTTGTTCTTCTTTTTAGACGCTCTGCCTCAATATTTTTTCCTTCTTTTTTAAGAACAGCGAGCCGTAAATCAAGTTCATTTTTTATATCCTCTATTGCCCTTGCTCGTTCATTTTCTGGGGTAACAAAATGTTTTGCTGGAAAAAGAAAAAAAGCATCTTGCTCGCGAGCAACAACACGAGTAATAGGATCAATGACCGAAATAGAACTAATAATTTGAGATAATTGTAAGGTGTCACCATTCTCTTTTTTCTTTGAGGGTGCATTTGTATCAAACGAAATACGATAAATCTGTCTTTCGTTTACCGGCATTATCTCAAGAGTATTTCCAAGTGCTCTAAAAGATCCAGGATTTAAATCTGCTGTAGTACGAGTAAAGTATATACCGATAAGTTTTCTAATGAGCTCAGCTCTATCTGTTTTTTCCCCCTTACTGAGCTTAAGATTTACTCTCTGATATTCCTCTGGTGAACCCAAACCATATATACATGAAACCGAAGCAACAATAATCACATCCTTACGACTAAGAAGCGCCTGGGTAGACGCGTGACGCAGACGTTCAATTTCTTCATTTATTTGAGCCTCTTTTTCTATGTAAGTATCGCTGTGTGCAATATATGCCTCAGGCTGATAGTAGTCATAATATGATACAAAATAATGCACAGCATTTTCTGGAAAGAATTCCTTATATTCCTGAGCAAGTTGTGCGGCGAGTGTTTTGTTGTGAGCAATAACAAGAGTAGGTTTCTGAACATGATAAATAATATTTGCGGCAGTGAACGTTTTTCCAGATCCAGTTACACCCAAAAGAGTCTGATGCCTCATTCCCTTTTTAAGACCAGTATCAAGAAGCTCAATGGCCTTCCCTTGATCACCTGCTGGCTTGAAGCCAGTAAATATTTTAAATTTTTGTTCGTCCTTGTTCATTATTTTAAAATTTTATCATAGTTTACATTGATTACTGTATTTTAGGCTCTATATTATATTTTGATCTTTGTAACCTTATTTGTTTCCAGCTTTATATTTTTCTAAAAAAGCAGATGAGATTTCATAAAAATTACCATCAAGTATCGATTGACGCAAATCCTTAACCATGTGAATTATAAAATATAAATTGTGAATTGATCCGAGTGTACCAGCAAGCATCTCTTTGGATTTAAAGAGATGGGACATATATGCACGAGAATAATTTTTACACGTATAACACTTACAACTATCATCAATTGGAGTTAGGTCCTCTACAAATTTTGCATTTCCAATATTTATTTTACCGTTCTTTGTATAGAAGGTACCACTTCTAGCATTTCGTGTTGGAGCTACGCAGTCAAAGAGGTCACAACCATTTTCAATAGCCATAATCAAATCTTCTGGCTCTCCAATACCAAGAAGATGTCTTGGTTTTTCTTCAGGAAGTAAATTATTTACCCACTGTACAGCAGTAGACATATCTTCCTTTGCAAATGAACCACCAATACCATATCCGTCAAAATCCATGGCACCTATTATCTCAGCACTCTCTTTTCTTAAATCCTCAAATCTTCCACCCTGAATAATTCCAAATAATGCCTGCTTCTCGGAATTTTTTTGTGAATGATGATATTCGAGTGATTGCTTAGCCCAGCGATGTGTACGGTCAAGAGCTTCTCTCTGATATGCAAAAGGTTCGTTTGGTGAGGTACATTCATCAAATGCAAAAATAATATCTGCACCTATATTATGTTGTATTTCAATTGAACGACGTGGGGTTATGTAGTGCATAGATCCATCAATGTGTGATTTAAAAGTCACACCCATTTCATCGATAGTTGCAATCTTTGGAGCAAGTTCTTCTGGAGCCTCTGCAATCAGTGGTATTTTTCGGAGTCGCCCTTCAGCTTCTGCCATCGCACCGTTTTTTCCAGTGATAGAGTCATCCCCAGTAATCTTTGAAATATTTTTTCCATAAGCTGCACCAAGTGAAAAAACTTGAAAACCTCCAGAATCAGTCATGGTGGGTCCGTGCCAGTTCATAAATCCCTGCAATCCCCCAGCCTTCTTTATCAAAGGATCCCCTGGTTGAAGATACAAATGATAAGTATTAGCAAGCACAACATCAGCACCGAGATCCTTCACCATTTCTGGAGTCAGAGCTTTGACTGTTGCTTTTGTACCCACAGTAACAAATGCAGGTGTGTTAATAATGCCATGCATAGTTTCGATAGTCCCAACACGGCCAAGAGCCTTCTCTCCATTACTTTTTATTAACTTTTTCTCAATATTAAATTTAATTGGTTGAGGTCGAGACATATATGCAATCTTTATAACATAATTTTAAAAAAAACGCCCTGGTCAGTATTGAAACTGACTCAGGGACGTTAATCTTTATAACCGAACTCAATCCAGTCAGGCGAAATGGATATTATTTGTTACTACATCTTCAGCAATGATTGCGTCTACAAATTCAAGAACAAACTCATTAAGCGGATTCTCATCGAGACAATCAAGACCGTAATAGGCCTTCTCTTGGGACATTGAAAAATACAAATGAGTGAAACGTGTACCTCCATAGTTTGCATAGCCCAAAGAAACGATTCTTGCAATTAACTCGTGTACAGTCACACTATATTTGTGAGCCGGGTGCGATTGAATTCTAAAATCCATTCGATATTCACAAGGTAATTTTTTTTCAACCTTACCAAATGCCCTTGAAAGCAAATAATGAAAGTCTGACCCAATGGAGATAGACAATATTTGCCTATGAACGAAAGCGGCTGCAATGAGTGGAGCTAGGCTTTCTAAGGTTACAAGTACTAGCTTGTCATTATTCATCATAATCCTCCAAATTAAATCTGCAGAAATACTATCACCTATATGCTCTAAAAATCAATATTTAAGGATACCTATGTTCACTTGCATTAAAAAAACTAAAAATGTAGTATTCGCATAGATTCAATGAATTATGGGAAGTAAAGCGCCAATAAAATGCGATCCAGGCTTTTTCCTCAAAAGGCTACCCAAAAAACCGAACATTTCAAACAACAAAGGAAAACGTAACGGCAAGAAACAAAAAAGGGTCTTGCTGCCAAAAAGAAAAAGTAAAAAACTTCGCTACGCAGAGACTAACAGAAGGACAAACGGAAAAATCCTCCTGCAAGCAAACGGCATCCCAAGCACCAACCTGTTTCCGTTTTCAGGAAAGGAAGTTATCAAGCTTCTTACTGGAAAACCAGCAGATTCGGATTTGTTATGTCTTCTGGACACGCATGTCCGAGCAGTAGAGCTTGTCAGGCTCCTAGTCAGAAATTCTACGGAGGTTCACGATTTTTCTTTTCTGCGTGAATCTCCGTTTTTTGCTCACATAGTACGTGAACAATATATTATTGTCATTGATCCTTATTTCATACCAAGAAAGAAGGAGCAGGTTGAAGCGTTCATTGATTTGTTTGTAAATACTTGTATCCCCATTTCGGATGATCCAAGCATTTCAGACGATGAGATTAATGCCGCACGTGACAACCTCCTTGAAAATCATCAAGATTTCATGGGGAAAATGTTCGAAAAGTACACCAAAGGTAAACTTATCTAATTTTATTTTGTTGCAATGTTTGCAACCATAGAATTAAACCCAAGCAAAAAGGGTTGCGTCGTAGACGCAACCCTTTTCTTTTACCTACAATCTTTACGATTTAAAATATTCTTATTTAATACCAACCAACTGAACATCAAAAATCAAAGTTGCATTTGGAGGGATAATAACTTTTCCTCCAGATGTAATACCTTGTGCGCCATAAGCTTTTTCAGGAGCAATAGTAAGAGTTTTCTTTTCTCCAACCTTCATACCAATAAATCCTTCATCCCAACCTTTAATAACCTGTCCTGCACCAACAATAAATGAGAAAGGCTGACCTCTTGGAATAGAGCTATCGAAAACTGTGCCATCTTGTAGTTTTCCTGTGTACTGAACTTCAATTGTATCACCTGACTTTACTACTCTTTGGTCTGATGGAGCAGAAGAGATTGTAGACGATGCCTCCGTTCCAGACGAAGTTTCTGATGATGTTGCTACTACTGTCTGATCTCCATTTGATGAATCTGTCATATTTGTTTGTAAATTGTTATCTGTTTGCGTTGACTGATCTGTCAGCGAATTAGATGGTGAAATAATAATATATAGAGCAAATCCTCCGACAGCAATAATACCTACTGCTACGGCAATCCACTCGTTACGTGATAATGTTTTCATAGGTAACATTATATCAAATTTATTTTAAGTTCCGCAAAGTTTTTGTCAGGGTCCGGCACAAGACTTATCTTTTGTCCACCATTCAAATCCCCTTTTATAAGCGCCTGAGCAATTTTTTCCTCAACATAATCAGCCACAGCCCTATTTAGAGGTCTTGCACCGAAATGAGGATCATAACCCTTTTTAATAAGAAATAGCACTAAGTCATCTGTCACAATAAGATCAACACCCTTTTCAATCAGTCTTTGTGAAAGACCGGCTAAAGCCAAACGAGTGATCGCAATAATATCTTCCTCTGAGAGCGGGTTAAACAAAACAACTCCATCAAATCGGTTTATAAGCTCTGGTTTAAATGTTCCCCTTCTAATTATTTCATTAATAATTGATTCTTTATTTCCACTAGAAATAGCTGTTAACAAATCTCCTCCAGCATTTGATGTAGCTATAATGATCAAATTTCTAGCATTAACCCTAGTACCAGTTGAATCTGAAAAAAATCCTTCATCAAGTATTTGAAGAAAAAGATTATGAACCTCACCAGAAGCTTTCTCAAACTCATCCAGTAGAAGCACACCATATTGATGTTCACGAAGGGCCTTAGTAAGTGTACCCCCACCACTCTGAGCATGAATATCACCAATAAGTTTTGCAAGGGCATCTCCTCCTGAGTACTCTGACATATCAATTCGAGTCATTGGAGCATGGGCACCGAAAAAAATATCACTCAAAGCTTTACTTGTTTCTGTTTTACCAACACCAGTTGGTCCAAGAAATAAAAATGATCCGAGCGGTCGATTAGTCTTTGAAAGTCCTGATCGAGATCTACGAAGTGCCAGACTAATTGCTTTTATAGCCTCCTCCTGACCAACAATTCTTTGATGAAGCAATCTCTCAAGATCCAATAGTTTTACTTTTTCAGCACCGTCAATTTGACCCACTTTTATACCAGTTTTTTTCTGAACAAGATTCAATACATCATTTTTTTCTACCAAAATTTTACCTTCGAGAGAAACAGCAGGGGCCACTTCAAGAATCAAATCCCCAACCTTATCAATCAATGAATCTGCAGAAAAATATCTTTCTGCACTATCAACAATAGCCCTCACAGCTCCATATGTAAAAATAATTCCATAACCATTTTCAAGAGGGGCGACATCTTCCTCAACAAGTTCAATCACACTGCTGGTATCTTTTGATATCAATCTAACAATTTCAAAATGTTCAAGAATTTCTTTATTCTTATCAAGATTTCCATAAAAACTATTTGTGTCTGCTAGGGCTACCCACTGCAAGGCAGATGATCTAAGGTACCCAACTAAAATGGGATCTAGAGAAACCCCCAATGTCTCTGCTGCTGCAAAAAAACCTGCGAGATTATCAATGACAAAAATAACGTCGCCGGCTTCTATGGCCTGATTTAACACTCGAGTTAGTTCATATTGAAAATCTGCAGCCACCCACATTGGTTTTGCAAAGTGTGCAGTTTGAAATAAAAAAACTTTTTTATGCTCTAGCATTGGTTCTGATGTTCCTTCAGAAATTCTTGATACCAGACCGTTTATCACAGACATTCTACCTACATCTGAATCACCAAGGATAAGGGCATTGGCTGCCCTGGCTCTAGAAAGTGCTGACTCCAATCGATCAATTTCATCCCTATGAAGCTTACTCATACCACCCTCTTCCTCTTCAGCGTCAATAAATCTTCCATGTTCCTCTAATATATATGTCTCACCAAATGCCCACTCCTTACCAAGACCAGGCACTAATTTCAAACGACTCTTTGACCACCATCTTTCCTTATTAATTTTTTTAGTGATACTTTTTTCTACCCAAAAAGCAGTTGCCGACAAATCCGATTCCCTAACCTCAGCTTTCATTAAATGTTCAGCGAGTAAATGACTATGTTGAAATAATATACAAACAAAATCTGCTAAATTTTTAATCGATTCAAAATGTGGATCATTTTCAATATCTTCTAGCGTAACTGACACCTTAGCAGCATCTACAGGAGATGCTGGAGCAATAATATCTGACGAAACACCCAACCTTGTCATGATCATTCTCCCGTAAGATAAATCAGCAAATATAGTTGTGACATCGGTAACTCTTCCTGTCATATCACTTCTTCTTATAATTTCACTTAAAACAATTGCCAGCGGTGTAGAAATCACTTCCCCTTTAAAAAATTCCTTTTCCAAAAAATCATGGTTTGAATAAAAAAATGCTTCCAACATATAAAGAAAAATTGTTAGCACAGAAAAAACACACATGAATCCAAACAATAAATAAGCAACCTGCACATAAATTTGAGCAACAAGCAGGCTTGCTGCCAGTAAAATTGAACAAATGACTAGACCCCATTTCTTATATTTTAAACGTACATTGTGATTTAAAAATCTCTCTCCAGATATTAAGGATTTGTATGGGGCGATTAAATTTCTAGTTTTTAAATACTTATTCATATAGTTTATTTTTGTGCTGGGAACTTATAGAAAATATAATATAGACCCATTACCAATATAGCCACCAAAAGAATTGGGGCCAAAAGCCATATAACAAAGGCAATTATGAATGTAACTACCATTGCAAGTATGGATATAAGCCCAAACAAAATAACAAATGTTCGAACAATCATTCCAACCAACCTCATAATGGTTGTCACAATAATTGCACTCATGAATCCTTCTAAACTAAAACCTTTTGTGTTTTGTTCAGATAACCTCTTCCATGGTGTAAAAAAAGTTTGGAATAAAAGTCCAATTGAAAAAAAATGAAAAGTAAACCAAATAAAATTTTTGGCTAATTCAATAAGATCGCTTAAGGCTTTTGAATAGTGCCATTTCAAATAGTAAAAAACGGTCATCAACATTCAATCATTATACTATGCTATCGATATTAATGTGTAGTTTTTATTGTGGATGAAGTTTTTTTGAGTGTTGTTGTCGCTACAGGTTTTACTGATATAGTTTTTGTTGACATTGTTGATGTTACTTTAAGAGGCAACGTAGAAGTGGACGCTGGAAGAGTTGAAGTTGCTGAAGCAGAAAGAGCTCCCTGGCCTGCGAGACGATAAAAAACTTTATTTCCAAAACGTAGATCGATAGATGAAAAAGTGTCTAATGAATGTTGAGATAAAATATTTTGCAAAGTAGAAATAGACGTCGAAAAAGGTTGTTGGTCATTAAATATAATTTGTACCCCACCTAGAGTGGTACAAATGTAGTCATCATCCCTATGTAGAACTGTTGTAGTATCAAAACCAATATCCTTGAGACCCTTCAGTGCGTTCTGTATATTTGTAAACTTATTCTGGGATAGAAACACTGAACCTGATAAATCAAGTGAGGTTGTAGTGGCCACGATGTCAGAACTCCCAACGGAACTAGACGCAGCAATATTGGAAGCAAAGTTTGTGGCAGTTGTAGTAGCAGGTGAACCAGAGTACACAACATAGGCATTTCCTGAAAAATGAGGGGCTGAGGTGAAAATTAGTCCCGTGTAGTCTATATAATAACAGTTAGCCGTATCAGACACGGTCGCTCCATTTATCTGATCACACCAAATAGCTATAGGTTTTCTTTCAGTTACATTTATATCAATACTTGTAAAATTTAGAAAAGAAGTTCTTCCTATTGAAACACTCCCCAATCGATTGAAATCTGCAAGAAGCTCTGATTTAATATTTTCTTTAGGATAAAAAATAATATTTTTCTTTGGTATTAGTGGTAAAAAACCGCCATACGATCCAGCCAAAATACTTTCAACCTTATTCTTTATATCTGAAGACGAGACAGCTTGGTTACCATTTACATTTACATTTTGTATTGAAAAATTTGAAAGATGCGTCAGTACAGCAAAAATGACAACAAGTAGAACGACAGTGACTGAGAAAATTGTCCATCTCAAAATGCGACGGCGTTTACGACGACGCATTAGCTCAGGTGAACGTAAAATTGTTCTGTTGTCTGACTTCATTTTTTTTTACCTGAATTTATTTAAGACTAAAACCCTTAATCTACTATTTACCAATGAACTCTCTTCCACCCATATACGGACGCAAAACATCTGGGATACGAATACTGCCATCTGCTTGTTGATTATTTTCAAGAATAAAAATTAAAATGCGAGGAGCTGCTACTGCAGTATTATTTAATGAGTGCGCAAACTTTAGTTTTCCTTCTGAATCACGGTATCTAATATTTAAGCGTCTTGTTTGAAAATCATGAAAATATGATGAAGAATGTGTTTCTCCATAATTGTTTGTTGATGGTCGCCAAGCTTCAATATCGTATTTTTTTACTTGACCGAGACCTAGATCTCCACCACAGTTAACAACAACATGATACGGGATACCGAGTGCCTGTAAAAATTCTTCAGAATTTTTTGTTATTTCTTCATGCAACTTAACACTACCTTCGTGACTAGCATCACTAAGAACAACTTGTTCTAATTTAAAAAATTCATGTACACGGTACAAACCCTTAACATCTTTACTATGACTACCCGCCTCTCTGCGAAAACAATCTGAAAAGGCTAGCATTTTAATAGGAAATTTGGCGGACTCGATAATTTCATCAGAATAATATGACATTGTTGCAACTTCTCCCGTACCAGCAAGAAAATCTCCATCTTGAGTTTTATACAAATCATCTTCACCTTGTGGAAGATACCCCGTACCCATCAAGGTCTCACGTCGTACAAGAGAAGGTACAATCATTGGAGAAAATCCTCTCTTTGTAAAATGTTCAAGTGCAAATTGCCACACAGCAAACTCAAGTAGAGCTCCATCATTTTTTAAAACATACCCACGAAAGCCCGCGATCTTTGTTCCTCTTTCAAAATCAGCCATATCATGAGCATTAAGAATATCAATATGATTTTTAGGTCCATCAGGAAAGTTATCATTTGAAAAAACAGGTTTATCTCCCCAAGTGCGTACCTCGACATTTTCTGCATCACTTTCCCCATCTGGAACAGAAATATCCGGAATATTAGGAGTCTGAACCATAAGAAGTTGCCATTTGTGCATGATATCTTTCAATTTTTCTTCTTCCGTTTGAATTGATTCCTTTAGGATTTTCATCTGATCAATCAAAGCTTGTCTGGATTCTGCATCTACCGAATTCACAATTTGTTCACTAACTCTGTTCTGCTCTGTTTTTTTACCTTCAACTGACGCAATCAATGCTCGGCGCTCATCATCCACAGAAAGCAAGGACTCAACATCAAAGTTTATGTGCTTCTTTTCCGCACCTGCTTTTATTAAATCTTTATTTTCTCTTATGAATTTTATGTCGAGCATGTGATATTAAATATGTGTATAAAACTGTATAAAAACAGTATACAAAAAAACACATGAATTCGCCATACCCAATTAAAATTGATAACTTCCCCCCACTTCTTCCAAAAATCAATGACCCGCCCAAAAAACTATGGGTTCGAGGTCGGGTATTTTGGAACAATATGCCAGATTTAAAATTTTTATGTGTAGTCGGATCTAGAAAATATTCTGATTATGGAAAACAGGTTTGTGAAAAATTAATTGAAGGACTATCTGGATACCATATATGTATAGTTTCAGGTCTTGCTTATGGTATCGATAGTATTGCACATAGGGCTGCCATGAATGCTGGAATGAAGACTATTGCCATACCTGGATCAGGACTTGATGACAATGTCTTGTACCCACGACAACATTTTACTCTTGCTCAAGACATCCTCAACTCTGGAGGCGCGCTTTTATCTGAATTTGATCTAGATTTTGTTGCAACCCCTTGGAGCTTTCCACAGCGCAATCGGATTATGTCAGGAATGTCACACGCCACACTTATAATAGAAGCTGAAGAAAAATCAGGTACATTAATAACAGCTCAGATGGCAATGGACTATAACAGGGATGTCCTGGTAACTCCTGGATCAATTTTTTCTGATGGATCATATGGTCCACACTTACTCCTCCGTGATGGCGCCACACCCATAACCTCTTCCAGCGACATACTTGAAGCTCTTGGTTTAAAAAAACGAGGTGAAGATTTAGTTCAGACCCATCCACAAAATACTAGACTGAATTTTGATGAGATCCCGGTAAACAATTGCTCAGATGAAGAAAAAATTATTCTCAAAATGATATCCCGATCTATCTCACGAGATGAACTATTTTGCAATGCAAATATCTCCGTCCAAAAGCTAAACACAATATTAATGATGCTAGAAATCAATGGATATATTAAAGAATGCAACAACAATATCATTCGACTTTAAGAACCAATTTATAAACCAAATATTTGCCAGAAAAAATGTTTTCGTGTAATACTGTGAGCAATATGAAATTACTTATAGTAGAATCACCTGCAAAAGCAAAGACTATTTCAAAATATTTGGATGACAAATATACTGTTAAAGCATCAGTAGGTCATATTCGTGATTTACCAAAAAGTAACAAAAAAGCTATTGATATCCCCGCTGGATTTGTGCCACACTATGAGATCAGCCCTGGCAAAGAAAAAGTTGTAGAAGAAATTCGAGCACTTGCAAAAAAAGCTGATGAAGTAATACTCGCAACTGACCCCGACCGAGAAGGCGAAGCTATTGCATGGCATATAAAAGAAGCAGTTGGTCTCAAAAACCCAAAACGTGTAGTTTTTTATGAAATTACAAAAGATGCTGTAAATGAGGCAATGAAGCATCCCCGTGAAATTGATGACAACCTCAAACAAGCTCAGGAGGCACGTCGTGTTCTTGATCGTCTTGTGGGCTATGACCTATCAGGTCTCATTTGGAAAAAAGTAAGATATGGTCTATCTGCTGGACGCGTACAATCCCCCGCACTTCGTATCATCATGGAGAGAGAGCGTGAGATACGCGCTTTCATATCAGAAAAATTTTGGGTAATTACGGCTGATCTTAAAAATTCTACAAAATCAGAATCAACTAACCCATCAAAAAATATACCTGATGCCCCAGTCCTTACATATACTTGTGTAGAAGAACCTCGCGATGAAAAAGAAGTAGAACGCATAGTTGAATCTGCAAATACAGCTCAAAAAAGCAACGCATGGTTTGTAAAAGATGTTTCAGCAACAGAGGTTAAACGCTCACCCCGCGCACCATTTATTACATCAACTCTTCAACAAACAGCGAGTTCACGACTTGGATATGCACCATCACGTACAATGGGTATTGCACAAAAATTATATGAATCTGGACATATCACATACATGCGTACAGACAGCACCAATCTCAGTAAGGTTTCCCTAGCCCAGATTTTTTCAGTGATTGAAAAAAAATATGGAAAAGATTTGGTTAGTCCTCGTACTTTTTCTGCTAAAAGTAAAAATGCTCAAGAAGCACATGAAGCGATTAGACCAACAGATTTTACCGTAAAGGATGCTGGGATGAACGACGAACAAAAAAATCTTTACAATCTTATTTGGGCTCGAACTGTTTCATCACAAATGTCAGATGCAAAAACTTTGCGTACAAAAATCACTGCAAACATAAATATGGCAGTTCTTTCAAAAGATAATTCTCTGAAAGAAATTCCTGACTTCACGATTGTTGGATCACAGGTTGTATTTCCTGGATGGTTACTTGCTGATCCATCAGCACGAGGTGAGGATGTTGACCTACCACAAACAAACACAGGTGACACACTTGATCTAAATGAAATCAAGACCCAAGAAAAAGCTACTGAACCACCACCAAGATATTCTGAAGCTGGCCTTATCAAAGAGCTAGAAAAGAGAGGTATCGGCCGACCTTCAACATATGCATCTATTATTCGTACAATTGAAGAACGAGGATATGTAGAAAAAATAAACAAGTCACTTGTTCCAACTGACACCGGAGATGTAGTTTCATCGTTTCTTGAACAAAACTTTGAGTCCTACATAAGTGACTCCTTTACAGCTGAAATGGAAGACAAACTAGACCTTATGGCTGAGGGCAAAGCTGAATACATAAAAACTCTAAAAGATTTTTATATTCCTTTTTCAAAAGATGTAAAATCAAAAGAAGATACAGCTAAAATTACAAACCTAGGCGATGCTGGTGAAGAGTTTATTTGCCCAAAATGTTCAAGCTCTATGGTTGTTAAACTTTCTCGTGCCGGAAAATTTCTATCTTGTTCAAAATATCCTGAATGCACAGGAGCACTTACTATGGATGGAAAGGAAATCCAGAAAGACAAACCAATTGGTGCTGATCCAGAAACTGGCAAATCTATTTTTGTAAAAATTGGAAGATTTGGACCATATGTACAGTTAGGTGATGGAAGTGAGACAGAATCAGTACTCACAGAAGAAGAGATAAAAGCACAAGCGGTCCCTCAATACACTAAGACTGGAAAATTGAAAAAAGTAAAAGTTTCAAAACCAAAAAAGGTAAAGCCTCGTATGGCAAGTATACCGAAAAGTATTGATCCTGAAAAAATCACTCTTGATGAAGCCTTGATGTGTCTTTCTCTTCCACGCAAACTAGGCACTCACCCAATTTCTGGAAAAACAATAACGGCGAGTGTTGGAAGATTTGGACCATATATAGTACATGATGGAGACTTTAGATCCTTAAAGGGTGAAGATTCTCCATACACAATAACCTTTGATAGGGCCGTGGCAATTTTATCTGAAGAGAAAAAAGTTAGACGTGGAGGTTTCAAAAAGAAAGAAAAGTAAGAATATTTATTTAGAAGATAAATACCAAAAAGAATAAGTAAAAAACCGTCTACTTATAGACGGTTTTTTACTTATTCCCAGCTATGAATTAAATATATTACTAGATATTAAAATTCTTCACTGAATACAATTCTTCTGAATTCTCATCCTCGTTTTTTTCCACTGGAGAGCGATCGTCAAGAATAGTTTCTTCAGAATCAACAGAGTCTGCAGAATCAATATCAGGAGTTGCTATTTCTGTTTCATTATTTATTTCACTCACAACCTCGTTATTTGTTTCACTACCTGTTTCAGTATTTAAAACAACTTCCTCAAGAATTGGAGAGCTCACTTCTGCAACCTCCGAAGTACTTAAAACATCTAGGGGGGTGGCATTTGAAATATCTGATGCGGAGACAATGTCGGCTTCGGACTTGGAAATGTCTGTGTCTAACACACTGGAAGATGCTGACATCTCAACAGATGGAACAGATACAAGTAACGCAGCCGCCGCAGCAACATGTTTTTCCAAAAGTTCATTTGGATTGCGTCTTTGATTTGATTTCATGAGATCCAAAATTTGTCGCAAGTCATCATTTGAGAAAAAATCAATCATGAGCTTTCCACCATTATCTTTTCTCTCAATGTGTACGCGAGTGCCAAGAGTCTCTTGAAGTTTTTCTTCTATTTCCACAATTTCAGGATCAAAAGCGCGATCTTTCTTTCGTACTTTATCAAATGCAACTTTTCGAGCAATAGCCTCAGCTTCACGCACTGTTAGTTTTCTAAAGGTAATCTCTTTAAAAAGAGTATCTTGTTCTTCTGGTCGATCATTAAGCATCATCAAAGGGCGTGCATGACCTTCGCTAATTCTTCCTTCACTTAAAGCTTGTAGGATATTTGGCTGAAGCATTAGAAGACGAAGACTGTTTGTTACGTATTCACGACTTTTACCAACTTTTTCTGCAATTTGAATATGTTTAAAATTAAACTCATCAACTAGTCTCTGAAAAGCACGCGCGCGGTCAACTGGATTTAGATCTTCTCTTTGAAGATTTTCAATTATAGCAAGCTCTAGTTTTACACGAGAATCTTCCTGACCCGAACGAATAATAGCAGGCACCTGAGTAAGTCCGGCTAATTTTGAAGCTCTCCAGCGTCGCTCTCCAGCGATTAGTTCGTATTCGGTAGCGAGTCCACCGTCTTCTTTTACAACTTCATTGCGAGTAACAGTGAGCGGCTGCAAGACTCCATACATACGAATGGACTCAGAAAGATCACGTAAACGAGCCATATCAAACTCCTGTCTTGGTTGATAGGGATTGGCTTTTATTTTGTCTACATCGATCCAAAAAATAGAATTATTAAAAAATTGTGATTGCGTCATTCCATGATTTTATCACAACGGTTCGATGACACAAAACAATATCAAATTAAAAAAGAAAATCATCAAAGAGTCTATAGAAATTACTTTATTTGATTTTTATCAAAATGCCATTATACTGTCTTGTATTGCCGAAGTGGCGGAATTGGCAGACGCAATCGACTCAAAATCGATCGCTCGCAAGGGCTTGAGGGTTCGACTCCCTCCTTCGGCACCAATTGACAGTACCTGAAAATAGATATGACAAGCGTTTAAACAAAAAATAAACGCTTAAACATTATGGAAATTTTACAAAAAAAAGACAAACCTAAAATCCTAGTGATACTCGGACCAACATCTTCTGGAAAAAGCGATTTGGCTGTTTTGTTGGCAAAAAAAAATAATGGTGAAGTTGTGTCGGCAGATTCAAGACAAATATATAAAGGTCTAGATATTGGTTCAGGTAAAATTACAAAAAAAGAAATGCGAGGAGTTCCCCACCACCTACTCGATGTGGAAAGCCCAAGAAATATTAGCCAATATGGTGGACAATTTTCTGTTGAAAAATTTAGATTACTAGCAGAAAAAGCAATCGATGACATCCTCTCAAGAGGAAAACTTCCAATTATATGTGGTGGTACCGGTTTTTATATCCAGGCAATTGTAGATGGCATTGTATTACCAGATGTACCAGCAAATCTTGAACTACGCACAAAACTTAGAAAAATTGCAGAAAAAAATCCTGAAAGCCTTTTCAAGATGTTGCAAAAATTAGACTCAAAACGCGCAGAAAACATTGATCCGAAAAATATTGTGAGGGTTATAAGAGCAATTGAAATTGCAAAAACTCTAGGTAAAGTACCTGCAATAAAAATTAATCCAAAATATGAGGCAACTCAAATTGGAATACTACTTGATGATGAAATTTTAAAAAATAGGATTAACAAACGCATAACAAAAAGATTTAAAATTGGAATGATTGAGGAAATTTCCAATCTTCACAAAAAAGGAATATCGTGGAAAGCTTTAGAATCTCTTGGTCTAGAATATAGATACATTTCCCAATTTCTACAAAAAAAGATTGACCGTAAGCAGATGATTGAATTACTTCAAAATGAAACTTGGCATTATGCCAAACGCCAAATGACATGGTTTAAAAAAGATACACGGATCAAATGGATGAAGTCTGAAGAAATTAAAACAATTTAAACAAGGTTTTGATTGAATTTAATCATATTTTTTCAAAATATTTCTGACTGCATAGTACATTAAAAATCCGAAAAATCCAGCTTATTTTTTAGATAAAACAAATTTCAATAAGGCCATTCTTACCAATAATCCATACTTAGTCTGTTTAAAATATACAGCTTTTGGGGAACTATCTACTTCACACAAAATTTCATCCACGCGCGGTAAGGGGTGCATCAGTATAGATTTCACCTTCATTTTGTCGACTTGCTTTAAGTCTATTTGGTAGCAACCCTTAAATTTTTCATACTCTTTTGAATTCACAAATCGCTCCTTTTGTATTCTTGTCTGATACAGTACATCTACTTTTGAGATAACCGCTGACAGGTCCTGTATTTCAAAAAATTCTACATTGTGTTTTTTCAGGTATTCCTTAATATCATTTCCAACTTTAAGTTCTTTTGGTGACACAAAATAAATCATAATATTTTTATATTTACCTAGAAGGTATGTGAGCGATCTAATTGTTCGTCCATTTTTCAAATCCCCAACCATAGCAATTGAAATACCATCAATTTTTTTCAGTTCCCTTTTTATTGTATATAGATCAAGTAGTGCCTGTGTGGGGTGTTGACCAGGACCATCCCCTGCGTTAATGACAGGTACTTCTGAAACAAGAGACGCTCGTTCAGCTGCACCCTGCTCATAATGCCTCATCACTATGAGATCAGCATAATTGCTAATTACTCGAATCGAATCTTCCAAAGTTTCTCCTTTTGAAGCCGAAGAAAATTCTTTAGCATTCTCTGTTGTAATAACACTGCCACCAAGTCTAAGCATTGCTGACTCAAAAGAAAACCGAGTTCTTGTACTCGGTTCATAAAACAAGGAAGCCATTATTTTTCCCTTTAGGGATTGATCGGTTTTAGATTCAAACCCATCAGCGACTTTAAAAATCTTCTCTATAAATTTTCTATCAAACTGTTGTGATTCAATAATATGTTTCATAATTTTATTTTAGCACAACAAAAAGGAAAAGCCGCGCCTTAAAAAGCGCGGCTATTTTTTAATAAATCAGCAAATGATATGAGCCGTGTATTTACCCGAATATGAAAAACCTTTTGACGTATCAATACTCAGATCAATATTCAAGCTCTCAGCAAGGTCTCGAATAATACCAAGCCCCAGGCCGCAATTTATCTTGTTACCAGCAAGTCTTGACGGGCCTGTTAAACACTTTTCAAAATCGTATGATCCTTGTCCTTCATCTCTGATAATAAATTCAAAGTTTCTACCACCTTGGTCTTTTGTAATCAACAAGAATCCTTTTCCACCAGCATGGTCAAAAATGTTTTTTACAATCTCGTTAACAAGAGCGTCGAGAGTCATTGTCTCTCCAATAAAAATCCTTACGGCAGCACCAACATGACTTAGGAAATTTTGACGGTTTAAGTCCTCACCATCAAAAAACAATTCAAGCTTTTCTGAACTATATTCCATTTATTTATACCTCAACAGGTTATTTAAGAATTTTCTACTATTAATCTATTCCTATTTTTAGAAAAGTAAAGATAAAAATACCCTTATATATAGGGTTATTATCTATTGACGCCATACTCTTTTTATGCTATAATCTCATAAAATAGATCTTTGAAATTTTATTGGTTATTTGCGAGAAGTATTTTGTGGATTTTTAAATTATAACTATTTTGCTTTAGTTATGTTTTATTATCAAAGTCCTCAGCACACTTCTCGCAAACATGATGTTCTGTGAGAGGATAACAACAAAAATAAGGAGATATCCTATGGGGTTGCCCATCGCAGAATATAAAGCAAAGATTGTAGAAACAATAAGGGAAAACCAAGTGACGATCATCGTCGCCGAAACTGGAGCGGGTAAAAGCACGCAAGTGCCACAGTACCTACTCGAAGCTGGTCACGAAGTAATTGTTACTCAACCACGCCGTCTGGCAGCAAGAACACTTGCCGAACGTGTTGCCTTCGAAAACGGCAGCGAGCTCGGTGATGTTATAGGCTACCGGACAGCAATGGAACGGTTGCACAGTAGACAGACAAAATGTTTGTTCGTCACTGATGGACTTGCACTTATACGTGAACTTATTGGTTCACGCAGGTCTGAAACCATTCTCGTCATCGACGAGGTGCACGAATGGAATCTTAATATTGAGGTTCTTGTGGCCTATTGCAAATGGTTAATGAAAAAAAATAAGGACATCAAGATTGTTTTGATGAGTGCTACCATTGAAGCGGAAAAACTTTCTGCATATTTCAATGATGCACCCATCATTTCAGTCCCCGGGCGCCTTTATCCCATCAAAGACCGGGAACCGAGCAGTGATATTTTAGGGAACGTTATGACACTTCTTTGTGAAGGGCGTAATGTTCTCACTTTCCTTCCAGGAAAGAATGAAATAAACAGGATGGTAAACGATTTAAAATCGTCAGACATCAATGCGGAAATACTTCCGCTTCATGCGGATTTAAGCCCCCAAGAACAAGCTCAGTGCTTCCGTTCTTACAGTAGACCGAAGTGTGTCATCGCAACAAACGTGGCTCAAACATCCATCACCATCAACGATATCGATGCTGTTGTGGACAGCGGACTGGAAAGAAGAAAAGAACTTGAAAGTGGTGTTGAGGGATTGTACCTCAAATCAATTTCACTTTCTGACTCCAACCAACGCCGCGGTCGTGCCGGGAGATGCCGTCCTGGCATCTATATAGACCATTGCCCTGATGATGACTATCATCGTCCGAAGTTTGCTGAGGCTGAAATTCTCCGCTCGCTTCTTGATCAGACAGTTCTGAGGCTGGCAAAAGAAGGATTCGACGCTGAAGAGCTCGATTTTTTCCATCAACCAGACCGTCAGGCAATTCATCAAGCTCGCGAGAGTTTGAAAATCATCGGGTGCCTAGATGAAAAAAACCAAGTGACCAATATTGGAATGCGTGTAGCAAAACTACCCATCTCAGTAAAGTACGGGCGTATGCTCGTGGCAGCACAAGATCTTGGAGTGGTCAGTGACGTTCTCACTATCGTGTCAATTCTCGAAGTGGGAGGCATTATTGATCGCAAAAACTATTCATGGCGCATGATGACCGATGGTGAACTTGAGTCAGACCTTTTGGCTCAACTTGCCATATATAAGGCATCACACAATCAGGATTACAAGTGGCTTGGGAGAAGTGGTGTTCATGTAAAATCCCTCCGAAAGGTTCGGGAAATTCGTGGACATATCTTTGACGGCATAAATAAAGACATGAAAATTTCATCTACCGGAAAACGCGAAGATATTATTCGCGCAATTACTTCTGGGTTGGTGGAGCATGTATATAAAAAGTCCTATGGGGGTTTCGTCAATGGTGACGTACCTCGTCAGATGAGTCGCGATTCTGTCGTGCCGACATATTCAAGTGAATGGATTGTAGGTATTCCATTCGATCTAAACAACGAAAAAGGAAAACTGCGTCTTGTCACAATGGCAACTGTGGTTAACCCTAAGTTGTTAATGGAGGTTGCCCCTCAACTAGTTAGAAAAGTTGAGCACCTCCAGCCAAGGTATGACGCCTTGAAAAAATGTATTGTGTCGAACACTCAAACGTTCTTCTCAAAACATTTATTGGATGAAGATACGGTGGATGATCCAAATCATCCAGATGCAGCCGCCATCACGGCGAATGCACTGAACCAACAGCAGTGGTTGGATTGGAAAAGACCAGTCAACTTAATTCCTCATCCAAAAATTGATGACAAAACTGAAATACCAGAAATCATTGAGGCAAGCTATGGTCGTTGTTCAACGACTGGAGTAAACCTCATTGCATATGGTGTTCTTGAACTGTCCGCCTGGTATCTGAGTTCGATAAATTACAGTGAATTGTGGACGCGCAATCGCGAAGACGCAATTCTGGCAAGAGAAAACTCTATAAAATTTCTCAATGAAAACCGACTGGAGACAAAAGCCCGGTCACTCCATCGAGAGATTTCTGATATTCGCACCAGGGTCAACAAACTTTGGCACGAATATGTTTGCAACAGTGAGATAGATGACCTGACAAAAAACAAGCTCAATAATTTGTATATTAGTGTTTCTGGATACTCCTCGACGGAAGTTATGGAGAAAACGGAAGTGATTAATAAAACACTGAGTGAGATTGAGTTGGTCATCAAACAACTTGATCAAAAAAAGTTGCGACCCGCCGTCCTGAAGTCAACCGGCAATAGAGGTTTGAACTCATTTGCCTCGTTGTAAGAACAATGAACGTTCGACAGTAGCGTCAAAACGAGAGGCTATAGCCCTAAAAACCAAGCCGGTCTTCAATGGAAACATTGGAGGCCGGCTTTTATTTTGTCTAAAAAATTAATAAAAAATCTGTTTAATAGCTAAAACTTACCAAACGACTAACCATTCTGATATAATCCCTATATTCGAAAAAATCATCATGAATAAAATTTCCTGCATAATTTGCGCCTATAATGAAGAAAAAAGAATTTGGCTTGTTTTAAATGCTTTAAAAGATCATCCTGATATTTCAGAAGTCATTGTTGTAAATGATGGGTCTACAGACGACACAACTAATATTGTTGAACAGTATGATTTTGTAAAACTTATATCATTTGAAAAAAATCAGGGGAAAAGTAAGGCAATGTCTGCAGGAATTAATGCTGCGCAAAACGATATATTGATGTTTCTTGATGCAGATATTTTAACAATCACACCAACTGAAATATCTGAACTTGCAAAGCCTGTACTAGAAAATAAAGCTGATGTAACTTTCAGTCTCAGAAAAAATAGTCTTTGGATTTACAGACAACTTGGACTTGATTTTGTATCAGGAGAAAGGGTGATAGCTAAGAAATATTTTGATAATCAAACCGAGGAGATGTCTTCCCTACCAGGATTCGGAGTAGAAGTATTTATGAATAGAATAATAATCAAAAACAAACTAAGACTTCAAAGTATTGATTGGAAAAATGTATTAGTTGCAAGAAAATCAGCTAAACTTGGATTCTGGATGGGCTTTAAAGGTGAACTCAAAATGATAAGACAAATTCACAAAGTGGCATCATTTAAAGAGATGCTTACTCAAAATTTTGAGCTTCTAAAACTTGTAGGCAAAAAATAGATTCGACAGTAAAAGTAAAATGAAACAAATAAATGTAGGAAATAGTTGCAACTAACTATTTATTATTTTACTTTAACAAGGCCTAGAATAAACATCTCTAGAGATGTTTCCCATGAATAAGTTAACGCTTTTTTTCTACAACTATCTGCCGACAAACCAACACAAGCAAGAGCAGCTTTTGACAAGTCCTCATCCATGTATCCATCAACACCTTGAGTTATAATATCGACAGGTCCCATAACTTTATGTGCAGCAACAGGAAGACCACACGACATAGACTCTATAATTGTTAGACCGAAGGTATCAGTTTTTGAAGGAAAAACCATAACATCGCACAAGGAAATCAGATCTACCAACTCCTGACCTCTTACACATCCTACAAAATGAAAATCTTTGCCGTATTTTTTTTCTAATTTTTTTCTATCTGGACCATCACCAATTACAATTTTTTTACCAGGCAGTGAACATTTTAGAAACTCCTCAACATCCTTCTCAGTTGCAATTCTTCCCAAATAAAAAAAGATTGGTTCGTCAATATTTATTAAATATTCTGGCACATGAGCTCTAGTATTTTTAGTAAACAAATTAGTATCAACTCCATATGGCCACATAGCCACTCTTTTAAAGCCACGGCTTTCAAGCTCATTTTTTAAGCTTTCACTGCAAACCATAACCCTCTCTCCTGCATTATGAAACCATCGTAGATATCCATATGTTGCATTAAAAAGAGCACCTACACGCAATTTTATATAATGAGGAAAATGAGTGTGATATGAAGTTGTAAATTTTAACCCTGCTTTCATACACACAGCTCTACCAGCAAAACCTAGTAAACCTTCTGTGACAATATGTACATAATCAGGATTTTCTTTTTTTAAAATTTTTCTTATTTTATTACGAGTCATCAAAGGCATCTTTATTTCAGGATAAAATGGCATAGGGACAGTAAAAAACAATCCGGGATGAATGACCGTAACAGAAAAATCATTCTGTTTCAGTAGCCCAATAATCTTCTCCAAGATAGTCATCACCCCGTTCACCTGGGGATGCCAAACATCAGTAATAATGACAATTTTTCTCATATAATTAATTACTTATTTTTCAATATCACTAAAATTTTTCTTTGTGATATATTTTTTAAAATAAAAATACAGGGCAAGCAATCCAAAGGATACGAGCAACCAAACAATAGCAAAATAACCTAAGTATGTATTTATAAGTAAATAGGCTCTTCCAAAATAAAAACCAACTATCATAAGCAATATTACTTTTGGAACTGTTCCGACTATATTATAAAAAACAAATCTTGAAAAAGAGACCAGAGAAAGTCCTGCTGTAAACAAAATAACTGATCCCATAGCCTGAGTCTTACCAAACAAAAGAATTTTCCAATCATGTTTATTAAAATGCTTCTCAAGAGCTGAAACTCTCTTTTCAGTTACCCCAATATAACGTCCAACATGTTTTATAGCCTTTCTACCTCCATATCGTCCTATAAAATAATAAATTGAATCCCCCACAAGGTCACCAAACACAAGAACAAGAAAAACTATATATAGATTAAAAACACCAGTTGATACCAAAAAACCGGAAAGAACTGATATTATTGGACCTTCAACAACAGCAATAGGAAAAACCATCAAGTACCTATATTGTGTCAAAAGTAGGAATATTTCGGTGAGAGATAGATTAAGCAAAATGTTTCAGTGTAATTCTGTGTGATTAATATTGGTTACCTTACAATTGTAGTATAATTATGGACAATTGTCTTTGTTTAAAACTATATGAAAAATAATAAAAAAACTTACTATCCTTCAAGTATCATCATGAGCGCCATATATTGTGCTGCAGTACTCATAGCCTTTCCACAAAACATTTTTGCTTATACACCATCCATTTCATCAATAACGTCGACTGCCAATATTCCTGGTATTTTAAAAGAGGGTGATCAAATAGTTTTTACACTTACACCACTGGACCCAGCACCAAACGCAAGCATTTCTGGGTTCTACAATGGCAATAGATTAAACTGGAGCACTTCAAATGGTGGGTCAACATATCAAGCCGGTTATAGTGTTTTGTCAACTGACTCAAACCAAAGCACCCCTCTACAAATAATAAATGTTACCCTTACTGACTCAAACGGAAACACAAGTAATTCTGTATCTGGATATGATATTAAAGAGACAATAGCTGCTCACGGGGCAACACTTACAACAGCCACCTCTGTTCCATCAATAGTTAATACTGCCACACCAAGCTACACATTTATTTCAGATGAAGCCGGCACAATAACTTATTTAGGCGACTGTACAGGACAAACAACAAGTGCGATAGTTGGGTCAAATACTATTACATTTAAGCCACTCAATAATGGAATTCACAACAATTGTTATTTAGGGGTTGTTGATTTAGCTGGCAATGGAAGCACCTATCTTTCAATTAACCCCTTCACTGTACAAAATGTCACTTCAACAACACAAAACGCGGCACCGAATACAACCCTGAGCAACGAAACGGCCGCCAAACCATCAGGTGTCCTAACTTTTATTCACCCCCTCTCACTTGGATCAAAAGGTAATGATGTCACACTCCTTCAAAAAAGATTAAAAGCAGATGGATTCTATTCTGGACCAATCACACAATACTTTGGACCACTAACAAAAGTTGCTGTGAAAAAATATCAGGCACATTTCAAACTTACACAGCTTGGATCAGTTGGACCAGGAACTAGGGCACTGCTAAATCAAGGAAAATAAGGAAAAGTCATATCCCCCTTTAAGACAAATAAAGAGTTATAATAAAGGTGTACAACTTGCTACTGATTCACTTTACTAATATTTACTTACAAACTAATTTTACAAACACATGAATATAACCATTGCTATCGCACAGGTATTAGGTATTACTTTAACAGTCTTCGGCCTAGCACTGATTTTTAAGAGAAAATCAATTTCCGATCTAATTGAGGAAATCGTAAGAAACAAACCGATGCTTTTATTGGGTGGTTTTATTGCCACAGTTATAGGGGCACTAATCATTGTCTTAAACAACATATGGTCATCTGGATTAGAGCTATTTATTACAGTTATAGGATGGGGATCATTATTAAAAGGAATTCTAATACTTTTCTTTCCAAATAAAACAATTTCACTATACAAAAAATGCAACAAAAGTAACCTTCTCCTTATGAGTGGAATCATCTCATTAGTTATCGGATTAATTTTGATGTACCAGGGCTAGTTCGATGAAATATTTTCAACCTCTTTAAAAAAGATCATGAAAGAATAAGGATATTGACAAAACAATAAATATACTCTAATTTACAGGAAGAAGTTTGAAAATTTTTGGTAGAACCAAAGCAATAAAAATGACAGAAGAAAATAAAGTTGCTAGAGATTTCGATGAAGCCATCGGAAAGAGTGACCTCTCACTTGCAAGAAAACTTGTAACCATGATGCTTCCAGATCAAGGCAACGAGACCCATAAGTTACGTGCTTACAAACAAATTCTTGATACAGCCATCAAGGTAGGCAAACTTTCGGCCGCAATGGAGGTTGCGCCCTACTGTGGATACTTTTTTCAACGTGAGGACCTTATTAACTGCCTGATGGCAGCAATAAGGAACGGCGACATGAATGAAAGTGTACTTTGCAAAAGTCGGCTCAATGAAGCATTCAGCGAACATGAGCTGTGTGCACTTGGAAACTCCATGCTTGTTAAGGGCATTGATGTTCCCGCCTACCTTGCGCTTCTCGAAGGAAATCGTAAAAATGGAAACTTGGTTGAGCTCCTGATAGCAATTATCACGACTAAAACCAATGAGTGGGAATTATCTCCGGAAGAAAAAATTCTCATTCGCGTAGCCGAAATACTCAGGCACGGTTAAAGTGTATGCAAAAATTGCCGAGATCATCTTAATCAAAAGCAACAACAACCCCGCCCTATGCGAAAGCAGAAGGCGGGTGTTTTTTTAGAAAAAATTTAAATAAAGCTAAGGAATAACAGACCTAAAAGCTTGGAGTGAAGCATTGTCGGAATTTATCTCCCAGTCTTCCTCTTTATCATAATTAAACCAGACCCAACCTTTTATTGATGGATACTTTTGAGAAATATTTCCTAATCCATCGTAAATCCACTCGGCTTTTTCTGAACCAGCAGCAGAAGCTGTTGATAATATATATAGTGGTTTGTCAAAAATGGAAACGTTTTTAATTGCAATAGAAAATAATTGATCAAAGGTTTGCCATGGGGAGCCATAATTAAATCCACTCAAACCAACATAATCAACATATGCATTTCCAGGATAATAAACCTCAAATTTGTTATCTATAGTATCTGGGATGGACTCATTATTATAATCAATTGCAAATTTAACATTAGGAACATCGACAAAATAATTATGAACATACTGCCACGCAGCCACAAATTTTTTGGCCGAATTTCCATTTTTACCATATCCCCAAGCCTCCTCATTAAGGTTCATTTCTGGAAAAGGTACTAAAATTATAGGTTTGCCGTACATTTTGGCTGCACTCGCAAAACTTTGTATATCTTTATCATGACTAGAATCCAAAACATTATCATAACCAAACTCTGGCTCCCAAAAGATGAGCAAAGTTTTACCAGAGTTTCCAACCGAATTTAATAGTTCTGTTGGAAAATCATCATTCCATCCTACAAACACTGCCAAAATATCAACTTTCTTACCAACTAGTGTTTCAAAGCTTGGTAAATTTTTAATTCCATCTCCAACATAGCTACCCCATTGAATAGCAGTAGGTGAAGTACTTGCGAATGACAATACTTTTTGTTGACCACCTGGCTCATCTTTGACTTGCACTTGTGCTTGTACCTGTGTCTGATTTTGTACTTGTGCTTGTACTTGTTGCGACGACCCTTCAGGATTTTTAAATTGGTTACTCAATACATACTTTCTATAAATGTCATTATGCACAAGAAAAATAGAGATTAAAACAATAGCAATCAGCAATAAATTTATTTCTAGAAAGTATGTTCTCATTGATTATTTATTTAAGGATGCTCTTGTTGCAGGCCCGACTATACCCACAGAGCTTATGTGCTTGTATTTCTGATAGGCTTTTACAGCAGCAAGGGTGCTTGAGCCAAAATATCCTGTATTTGTTGGATAGCTATAAAATCCTCCGTTACGTAATCTCTTTTGAAGTTCAACAACATCATTGCTATGCATTCCAAGATTAAGATTTTTTGCAAAATAGAATGTAGTTGCTCCCAAAACCTGACCAGGTTTTAATAGGTTTTTATTTTTCAAAATGTCACCACTATCAGGAATTGTTGAGGTTGAAACTCTCTTACCTCCTCCAACACTTTTTATGTTTGAAGTATTTTGATATAAAACCCCTCCCCCCGTAAATCCACTTCCTCCGCTTCCACTACTTCCGCCATTACCACCACTTGGTACACCCCCACTAGTACTTGTCGCATCAGTCGTCGTACTTGTTGTAGCCCCCGTTGTTGTACCGGTTGTTGTTGGCGTAGTGCTAGAAGTAATTGCTACCAATTCAGAACTAATAGATTCCAATGAGTCATGTGAGATAACCCTAAAATAATATGAAGTTGCAGGTAGTAAATTGTTTACCGTAACTATGTGACTTGTAGTTGCTGCAGCATTTTCAATTGTTGAGGAAGCATAATTATAATTAGGTGATGAGCTTGCAACTGAGTGAGAAACAGTATCAAACACTACCCTACTTGTTGCGTTATGATCAGTCGTCCAATTCACAGTAAAAGACGTATCTGTTGAGCTAGCTACTTTTACAGCACCTATAATTGGCGCCAAAGTTACTGGAACTGGACTTGCTGACATTAATGAAATACCTTCACCCACTGTATGAACTGGGACATTAGTATTATCCAAATATGTCAGAATACCATCTAAAATTGCTGGAGTCGTGCCGTATGGTTCATCAACTAAATTATTTTGCACATTGTGAAATACGAGCACAAGCCAATTTCGATTAGCCTTGGCTGCATCAATCCATGATTCCACCTGAGACAAGGTTGTACTTGATGTGACCGACTGTGCAAGTAGTCCAAATTTATCTGTATTAATTCCGTTGTATCCTGGAATCACTGATCTACCAGAAGTTAAACCCGATGAACTTACAACCTGCTCAACGCTTTGATTATAATTTCCATAAGGATATGCAAACGATAAAATTGAAGACAGGCCAGCGCTCAATAAGTCTTGTCTTCCTCCTGATATTTCTGATATCAATTGAGTTGGACTAACAAGGATTAAATCCTTGTGTGATTGGGTATGGGCGCCAATTTCTTGTCCATCGCTTTGCAGATTGAGCAAGTCTGCCAAGGTCATATATTCACCAACACCAAAAGTAACATCATCAATAGTTAACGAACCAACACCTACCAAACGCTGAAGAACAGAAACGGTTTTTACATCTGGAGGTACATAAAAATATGCTTGTGTCTGTGTCCAAATATCTCCTGATGGAGGAATTTGTATAGTGTCAGTATTTAGGTCCACTCCATTTACATCAAAGACCTCTGCATTTTGAATTGTTCCACTTGCATTAGTAAATTGAGCAACTAAAGTTGAACTACCTGTGCTTTTATAGTACCCACTATAGTTATATATATTATCTGGAAGAACCGTAATTGGATTAAAATACCAACCAACATTACTGTTAGTAGTTGATGCAATAACTGAAGCGGCAAGACCTACATGCCCTGTCACTGGATAAAGAAAAGTAGAACTTGCACTTCCAGTCTTTTGCCAACCTAGCGGTTTACTAGGATCACTTGGATCAACAGTCTCGAGTGATGGGTTTGGAATGGATAGTCCAGACACTACATGTGATATGACATAAAATGTCCCCTTCTTATTATGAGTATCCAAAATTGGTTTCGCAGATAAAAATTGAGATTTCAAACTATCATCAAATGAAAGGGAAACAAATCCATTACTAAAAGGTATTGGTAATGGCATTTCGATCAAACTTGCATTATCAACTGACAATGATCCATTTGATGCAATAGTATGAAATACTGTGGCATATGAAGCTCCGACAGGTACAGTAAATGAACCTGATCCAGCCATCCACACATGGGCAGGTGTTGACGGTAAAGTTATGAAACCGTCATATGACAAGTGAACATGGTTAGAATCAAAAAACTCAAAAATCAGTTCCGTTGGAACATTAGAAATATAAGCATCAGTAAATGTGTATCTTCTACCAACTGTCACAGGCACAGGATTAAAATACCATTTTGCATCTCCGGAACTATATGCTGACATATTAATACTTGCAGCTTTACCACTTGAAAGCTCCGCACCCGAACTTGAAGCGTCAGTAAATGGATATACAAATTGGGCGGTGTTTGTTCCAAAATTTCCAGTTAACCATCCAAGTGGTAAAGACGAATTATTAGGATCAGCAACTTCAAATGTCGGATTCTGAATAATGTTTGGGGGAACAACACCAGACTGACTAGCTGGAAAATCTTGAAGAGTTATTGTACAAGTAGCGTTACCACCAGCCATCAGGGTACTTGAGCAGTCTGGTGAAAGTGAAGCTGCGTAAGAAAATCCAGGGTTTACTGATACAGAATAAGGAGATCCAATATCAACTGTTACATCTGTTCCTGAAGAACTTCCTGCAAATGATCCAGGATTTGCGTTTGCGCCGTCAACGTGAACATTAAAATTAGACGCGGTGCTAGTTTGCCCATTAGTATTTATCACATTAGTAACAACGTGAAGGGTTGAAACCCCAGCCGCCAAGGTTGGGAAAGATCCAAAAACAATAGAAGCAATTATTACTAAAGTGTATGTTTTAAAAAAAATGGAGAATAAGTATTTTATTTTCATATTTTTGTTTTTTTATTTTAATAATTAAAACGACTTTGATTAAAAATCCTCAGTAAAACTATCCAGAATAAAACAAAGGTGAACTTTCTGCATAAAAGTTTCGAACACCGTATTTAGTATTATTTGCCTTTACCCAATCCCTAAAAATTTCATCTTGCCCCCCATTTCTCATGACTGAATCAAGACTCGGAATAATATTTGTAGTTTTAGACATCATATGACTAATAAATAGCAATGATGAATACTTGTCATTAAGTCCTATGTCCAACAAAAATGCTGCATTCCCAATTACAACCACAAAAACACTAGCGACAATTAAATTTGAAAAAAAACGTTTAGGAACAACAATAACTTTAGCTATTTTTGAAGGCTCACTTCTCTGAAAAAAACGGCAATACAAAATGATACAGAGATGAACAATAATTGATAATCCTAGGAAAGGTGTAAATGGCATAGTAGTAATTAGGTTAATTTAATATCGATGCGCTCTGGCTTGAACCATACTAAGTTTTTACGACCCAATATCACTTCAACAAAAAATTGTTCAAGATAAACATAAGCATTAACGAACATAAGAATTGTGTATGGAAATGGAACTAAAATTAATTTCCACCTTTTCTCGTGCCATGCAGCCCAAACAGCAAAAAACATACCTGCAACAAAATATCCTATAAAAAGAAACAGTCCGAACATTATATTTAGTATTGGTAATATAAAAATAAGCATAGAAAAAACTAAGCCCTCAGAATAAATGAGGGCTAGTTCGAATGCACGCACTGACTGGGTGCTAATTATTTTGTGGTGTTTAACGAGGTTTTGCCAACCTCCCCCAAACCACCGCCGCATTTGATTTATATAATTCTTTAAATCTGCGGGGTCTTGTGTGTATGAAATAGCCCTTTGGTTATAACAAATTTTACAATTTTTATAGTGTAATTTATAAGTAAAATCTAGGTCTTCAGTTATAGTGTCGTGGTCAAATGTAATATATTTTTTAAAAATTTTTGTACGAAAAGCACTAGCTGCACCTGGCATAACAAATATGTAATGCATATAATTTTGCGCCAGTTTATGAATATTTTGTCCGATAACATAATCGAAGGCTCTACAAAGAGTCAACCAATTATATGGAAGACTTTTTACATACCCAGCAACAGCAACAACATTCTTATCCTTAAAACTTTTTATTATTTCCTCTGCAAATTTTGGATCAAGCAATGTATCTGCGTCAGTTGTAACTACAATATCTCCAGTTATAAAATTTAATCCATATTCCTGAGCGCTACTTTTATTTCCAGTGTTTTTAGGTGTTCTTTTAACAATAATCCGATCAGAATATCTAGCTAGAATTTCAGGTGTACAGTCCTTTGAGCAGTCATCGACAAATACAATTTCATCAAATTTATGAGTTTGAGAGAGGCATGACAAAACTGAAGCCTCTATAGACTTTTCCTCGTTGTAGCATGGTACTAATAGTGATATTTTTGATATTTTCATAAAAATAATGCAAATTCAAATTATCAAATAGAAAGCGGAACATGGTACAGCTGTAGACGTAGCATGTCTAACTTTATTACAAAACACAACAAAAAAGACAACAAATTTGTTGTCTTTTTTGCTTATTTTTAGCCTTATTTTACTGATTACAAACCGTGGACATTAAGGAAGGATTGTTTTAAATGCTGCAAGGGATGCGGCATCTGAATTAACTCTCCAATCCTCTTCTTTGTTGTCATTAAACCAAAGCCAACCTTTTACATTTGGATAGCTTTTCAAGAATGACCCAAGTCCAGTACTAATCCAAGAGGCTTTTTGTGTGCCAGGTCCAGAAGCCAAAGCTAAAAGATAGATTGGCTTATTAAACTGAGAGGCTTCACTCAATGCCCCACTAAATACCTGAGAGAACGACTGCCATGGATTACCGAAGTTGTATCCATCAATACCAACGTAGTCAACATAATTAGCACCAGGATAATACGCCGCAAATGTATTGTCTGAAGTACTTGGAATTGAAACATTATTGTAGTCAATTGCAAACTTCACATTAGACACACCTGCAAACAAATCATGAACGTGATCCCATGCTGCAATAAACTTTGCAGGAGTATTGCCGTTCTGACCATATCCCCAAGCTTCTTCGTTTAGATTCATTTCATCAAACGGCACAAGAATGACGGGATAACCGTATGATTTTGCCCCTGCAGCAAATTGTTTAATGCTGCTATCTTGACTACCATTTATAATTGAATCAAATCCAGTGCTTGGTTCCCAAAAGACAACTAAAGTTTTAGACTGCTGACCAACCTTAGATGACAAGGCTGTTGGAAATGGAGCATCAAATGCTTCAAAGTCAGAGACCATGTTCATTTTCTTACCTACCAATGTTTCAAAGTCTGTGATTGCTGTTGACCCATCACCGACGTACGCACCCCATTGTAAGGAAGTCCCTACTGTTACAGGCGGAGTTACAACCACGGGTGGAGTAACAACTGGTGGAACAACAATAGGATATTTAACTATTGCTGGCGGGTTAGTGATAAAAACTGTTGTGAAAGTTCCTGATGTCTGACTAGTTCCACTGTTTACTCCTGTTGAAGGAATACTTGGTACATTATGAAACCCATTAGTACTTCCTGATGAAGTTATGTGTGAATAATTTTGATTAGCTGAATAATTACTTTTACTCTGTGAATAATATCGTGATTGAGCCTCCGCTACTGGTGAAACTGCTGGAAGAATTGAGACTATTACTAACATTAAACTGATAAAAAAAGGATTAAGGAATATCCTGACCTTGCTGTTTGTATTTTTTTTCATACTCGAAAAGCTTATCAGGCCACAAATGAATGTAAACATCAATCCCCAACCTGACCATCTTTTTAAATAAAAATCAAAAAAAATTTAAAAAAACACCACTAATATCAGACTATTTCAAGTATGGACATTTTTCACAATCTACTTGCTAATTTAAAATAGATTATATTCATATTTTAAGCCATATTTTAGGTAAAATAGCTAAAAAAACCTTATAATTTGCCATATAATTGATGTCTAAAATACCCAAAAACTGGATCAAATTAATAAAAAAAATTTTACATAAGCATTAAAATAAAAATATTTATGAGTAAAAAAATGCTCAATTTTGACATATTCAATTTATTATTTTAATGTGTATTCAGAATTGCTTTGGACATATCAAATATGATTAGAACTTCTCGAAAATTTGATGCTGTTAGTCTTGCCCAATGCGGGAAGCTTCTGTATGGACCGAATGACATACCGACGAATATGCCAACAATGAGAGGCAACGGAGAATACGTGTTAGTAGCTATTCTCAGTGGAACTGCATGGCAGTATGGTCAATTTGTTCACAACAGTAGTTTTTACCAAGAACTTTTGAAGCACTCAAATTGGGGACAACAATTCCTCATTACAAGTCTTTACTCAATACACCGCACAGTACTAATAAACAGCGTTGGAGAATATAATCTTCCCCACTCATAATAAAATTTGTACAAAAAAACAAACACCACAAAGGTTCAATTCCTGAGTGGTGTTTTTAAATAATATTGTTCAATACAAAAAACCTATGCTTAAAATCTATATCTCAAGAAAAAGTGCAGAATGATCTGAAACCTCGTCTGGAAGAACCTTAAAATCTTTTATCGCCACATCCTGTGAAGTCAAAATATAATCTGCAAATTTTTCAGCTTTGTCATAAAAAGTGGTTCTGGTTGATGTAATATTATATTCCTGAATAAGATTTTTAAGATTGAGTTTTTCAACTATCATTTTTAAGCTTTGAGTGTCTGGACGTAAGTTAAAATCCCCAGCCAAAACAACAGGATCTTTTATGTTTTTTATAAAGTTCACAATTTTCTCAGATTGACCCATTCGATCTTCAGTATCTGTTTTACCTTTACCATTCCACAATCCATGAAAATTGATAATTGTCATATTCTTTTCCTCCGAAACAATTTTTAAATATTGGATATTCTTGCCAAGTGTTGTCCCGTCTCTACCTACATGAGAATCTTTTGAACGAAAGACAAAAACATCTCCAACTTCCTCAACAGAAATAGTTTTCTTAACAAAGGCAGCTAATCCCCACTCCTCTAATATGGCCGGGGCGTAATAGCCATTGTGATCTGGCAAGACTTCTGCAATTTCACTATATGCATGCTCGTTTACATGAGTTACCCATTTGGTCTCATCAGTAGCATTATTATGGACTTCTTGAAGTAAAAACACGTCGACATCGGAGTACTTTTTAAAAAAATCAATCAGTGAATCCCCTTGCCTTCCACCCCAAATATTTAAAGTGATTAATTTCATAATTTTATTTTATAAGATCGTCCATGTCACTAATCATAGCTGAAACTGTATCCTCAGCGCCCGCACCAGGGCCATCCGCTTTCAACCCTCCGTTTATATACAACACATTTATTACCCCATCAGGTAGCCAATCATTATCACTATTATTATACTCTAGGAATCCTACCTCAACCTTTTCATTTTTAATACGAACTATGCATCTTTTTGTAATTATTGAGGTTGCATCTGGTTCAATAACACTAATATCTTCTCTAGAGATTGTTTTATCAAACATGCGTGAATGATTAGCGATTATAATTGTCTTTAAAACAACATCATTAAGTTCAGTTTTTATTATTTCTTCAAAGGAATTTGAGCCTGGTTCTGCATACCCCCTTTCTAATACTTCTTTTAGAACTTTTTCTTTATCAATACCATTACTTAATGCCCAAGAAATATAATTTAATGTTCCATTTACCACTGCCTCAATTTCTTTTATATCCTCTGGTTTATATAAAGACACTTCCTTCAACATTTGAGTACCTCCACCCACTGACGCGGTATATTTAAATAAATCACTGTAGTTTTTAAGAATATCCCAATGGTAAGCAACAGAAGCTTTATCACATGTAATCACAGTTTTTCCCTGTTTTAAAAAGTATAATGCATATTCAAGCGCCTGATTTCCATCATTGTCGGTCGAAATACAAATAAAAGCAATGTCCACATTTACACCAAAATCTTCCCATTTTTCTTTATCTGCAACTTTATTTAATTCAACGTCAAATATACCTGTAGTGCGGACAATGTATTTAACACTAATATTTTCTTCTTTTAGACGTTTAACTAATACAGTGCCTATATTTCCCATTCCAAAAACCATTGCATTTTTCATTTATAGATTGTAGCAAAAAATAACACATTTTGAAGGGTATCGATTTTATCCCCCCATCCACCATTGAGAGTTTAAGTAGCAATAGTTGGCGGGCCCACGAGGATTCGAACCTCGAACTACAGTTTTGGAGACCGTTGTTTTACCATTGAAACTATAGGCCCAGTATCGGTGCTGGAATCAACACTGATTGCATCATTATACACATTTTTCACCAAAAATTAAGTCACATCACAGTAACTTTGAAACTACCCTAAAACAAAGAAATAAAAATAAAGACCGCCTTTCGGCGGTCTTTATTTTTATTTCTTTGCCTCCTTGAAGACAATATGCTTACGAAGTTTTTTACTAAACTTTTTAAGCTCAATTTTACGAGGTACCTTACGCTTGTTTTTGCGTGTGTAATAAGACTCGCCTGTTTCTTTGTTTTTTAGAATGATTAGATTATCTTGTGACATATATTTAAAATGAATGTTCCCAAAGGATACTATATTGGGCCGTTAAAGTCAACAAATCCTGCAAAATAAGCCTATTATTTGATATAGCTAATCTTGGTGCGTAGGGAGGGATTTGAACCCCCGAAGCCCATTGGGCGACAGATTTACAGTCTGTTGCGATTGACCACTCCGCCACCTACGCATTTACCTCGTCATTTTATGAATGAAAGGACGAGGCCTAGTATACATTAGACAGAGCTTTTTTCAAAGCGAGAATCGGCTTTGATACTTGGCTTAACATTTGAAACAACTCTTTTTGTTATTTTTCCTTTTTTAACGTCAAAAGTGAACTCCACCGGAGCAATTGTCACTGGACTCAATACTCCATCTGCAACCTTACCTTTAACAATTTTTTTAATATCTTTCTTAATTTCGGCTTCATCGATCTTGATTGTTTCAACAACTTTCTTGTAACAATCTGGGATTAACTCAGCATCGTATATTACTAATTA
>CAINVO010000014.1 GCA_903854195.1 uncultured bacterium
TCGTTGGCTCATTCTTCAATAGGCACGCCGTGACGGACATCACATTAAATACGATTTAAATTTAATATTGTAAATAAATTACAATAAAAAATAATCACATCCAATGTGATGCCCGCGCCGACTCCTTGTAAGCATATGGTTTCAGGTCTATTTCACCGCCCTCTCGGGCTACTTTTCACCTTTCCCTCACGGTACTAGTTCACTATCGATCACAACATGTATTTAGCCTTAGCGGTTAGTTCCGCTGGATTCCCCCGAGCCATTCGTGTCTCGAGGTACTCAAGAATGACAATAAGAGATGTTTCATTTTCACGTACAGGACTATTACCTACTTGGGTCAAGCTTTCCAGCTTATTCTGTTAATGAAACACTTTGTAACTCTTCTAGTATAAATACTAATTTGTCACCTTACAACCCCAAGCTACCCTATAGATAGAAACAAACGTGACCGAAGTCATGAATGTAGCTATCTATAGGAAAGCTTGGTTTGGGCTCTTTCGTTTTCGCTCGCCGCTACTTACGAAATATCGTCCTTGCGGACATTGTTTTCTTTTCCACCAGGTACTGAAATGTTTTACTTCCCTGGGTACGCTCTTTACGTAAAGTCGTAAAGTCACAGATCAAGTCTGTGGGGTTTCCCCATTCGGAGATCTCCGGATCAAAGGTTGCTCTGCACCTCCCCGAAGCTTATCGCAGCTATGCTACGTCCTTCATCGCCATGTTGTGTCAAGGCATCCACCATATGCTCTTAAATTTCCCATTAGGAAATTTAAAAACCACAATTATTCTTACAATTTTATTACCTGCCTGTCTCCAGCTTTCGAAAAGACCCTTGTTACAACCTCGGCTTGAGGCTTGCAACTAAGATTTGCTGGGACAGAATTTAATTTTCAATGTGTCAGTCTTTCTGAAAAGAAAACCGCTCCTTTTTGAAGCGGGTTTCTAAACAGCGCTCAATTTTGAACGCTTATTTCCGCTTCGTAAATTGGCTGTTTTTCTGCATATCTGTATGTGGAAGCATTCTATACGAAGGGTGTTTTAAAGTCAAGCAAATATCTATTAAATTGTAATATGTTTGAAATGTATGGAAAATGTGGTCAAAAATGCCAGGAAATGTTGATAAATAAGCATAAAAAAACGACCCAGTGCCGCTGCTTTATTGCAAGTACTTCTTGCTCATAAGAGGCAACGGAATCCACTGGGTCGGTCGGGAGATTAAAAAACCAAAAGGTCTTTCAATCTATATTTGTTTTTTGGTATCACTAGGCCGATAACAGGCAGATTAGGGCTAGCCCTTGATCTATCACTATCATCGGCTTCCAAGTTTTTGAGGTCTCCTTTTTGGCTTGTTCTGGCATGGCGTTGACCGGGTTGTCCGATCTATCGCCGAGCGCCGGCGCTGGCCGAATGATTATAATAAAATTTAAGCGTCGAATCTTTACTTGACGGCGGTGATTTCATTATTTTTCCTTTCTTGGTTGCTGACTTGTTTGTACTGTTTTTTCTTGTTTTCATCTACTCACCAAGGTTACCCATGACTTTCGATATTTTGGATATTAGCACAGATAAAAATATTGTCAAGCCTTAAAATAAGTGTGGCAAGTGATCCAAATTTTCCAAATAAAAAACTCCCCTAGCGACACTCATCTCACACTTTCGAAGAAATTTAATCTTCGGGTTATTAGACGAATCGAGCTCGGGGAGTTTTTTAATTTAACTATCTATCTGAAATTTTGTGACGAACTTTCTCAAGAGTAGTTGCAGCTACCTGCTGACCACCAAGACCGAAGGCTAGTCCGAATGCCAATGACAACGCAATCACAACACCCATGAAGAGTGTCTGTATCAATGTCACTGCAATACCAAGCTGAATCAATGCTGTAAGAATAGCAAAGATAAGAATTGCCCATCGTGCGATAGCACCAAGAATATTTGATCCTTCGATACCAGCAGCACCTGCTGTTGCTCGAACAACTTTCTCAACTGCATCTGCAATCACAACAGCAACCAACAGGATAAGTACTGAGATGATTACTTGTGGCAAGTATCCGACAACTACCTGTGTCAAGAATGCTGTAACCTGAGTAAGACCTAGAACCTGAAGAGCTGAGAGAAGGAACAAGACAATAATAAACCATTTTATCAATCCTCCGACAAAAGCACCTGAGTTTAGATTGATACCTCCTTTGTGAAGAGTTTTCTCTAAGCCTGCATGTTTAAGTGCTTCGTCAACTTTGATAGCCTTGAAAGCTTTCTCAATGATACGTGCAATAAAAATACCGAGAACCCATCCAATAACGAAAATAATAATAGCTGCGATAAGGTTAGCCGCGAGCACCAAAACTGCGGGATATAGTCCTTGGAATGAACCTCCCAAAGCACTGCTCCATTGATCTAGAATCATATTGTGTATAAATTACTTATAAAACTAATAAACCTATGCCTTTAAGCAAATGATTAAGCATTGCTGGCACTTCCATAATTATAACACGCCAATACGATCTAAAACCACCTCGTGTGGATAGTCCAACATATCCCTGACAAGTCTGTCCCCTATACTTAGACGATATTTAAAATCTTCAGTGTCTAACATTGTGTAATTTAATTCTTTTCCAATTTCAGCTTCAAGGTGTTTTACAACATTATCTAATGTGCTTTTTTTTATCTTATCTCCAACGATCATCATATCGATACGACTATCCCAATACTGTATAAAAACACCTGAAAGGATAAGCGCCTTGATGCGGCCAGCTTTACCCAATCTCTTTATAACGTCATCATGATTTACTGGTGAGATATTTATCAAAAGATTCTGAAGTTGCTGAAGAAAAGGGAAAGATGAGTTTAAAACCCATGCACTGCCCCTTCCCGTACGAGCAGCTTTTCTTTTTACCAAATGCATTTTTTCCAATACACCAAGCTCCCGACGAGCTGATGCAGAATTTACCTTTGCTTTATAAACAACATCTGAAGTTTGAAAGACTTGTTCTGGGTTAAAAAGAAAAAGTCTCATTACTTTCACTTTGGCCATGCTGCCGAATAGTTTTTCTAGTATTTCCATCGCTCGATTTTAACAGCTTAGGATTTATTTAACAACCCATTGGAATAAATTAGGTAAGCTTAAACAAAAAAGAAAAGCGCCGGGTCCACAAAGTGGACCCGGCGCATATTTTATTTTTAAACAACACCTCTCCTAATCCATCCCAAAACAAGCGGAAAGAAAAAGCGCTCTTGGAAGATTCGACATCGCAATATCTTTAACATGTCGCACGGCAGCCTCAATTGTTGGAAAAAGTCCCGTCAAAAAAAGTGCACAGCCAGCATTTAAAACAACAATATCCATAGTCGACCCTTGTCTTCTATATTTGAAGATGTTTGAAATGATGGTGGCACTAACATCTGGGCTTCCTCCACAAATATCAATCCCGTTTCCAGCCTCAAAATCGAACTCACTTGGCTCGATCTGGAACTGAGAGACCTTACCTTCATCAAGGTACATCACTTCGGTTGGTCCCATAATCGAAACCTCATCTTCCCCACAATGACCACAGACAACTAATGCTTTTTCAACTCCGAGAGTTTTAAGGGCATTGGTCATTGGAATCATCAATCGAGAATCTGAAACACCAATTAATCTTTTTTGTGGATTTGTTGGATTAACCAACGGACCCAGAAGATTAAATATGGTGAAACCAAAACCTTCCTTACGGAGCTCGTGTCTGACAACTCTCATCTTTTCAAAAACAGGATTTGTTCGTGAAGAAATAAAAGCCAGCCGAAGACTTTCGATGTGAAGGTTTGCCTCTTGAAAACTGTGGGCAAGATGAACACCCAAAGAATTAAGAACATCCACACTACCTGAATTTTTACCACTCGCACTGCCGCCAAATTTTGCGACAGCAAACGGGTGTTTCACAAAAGTAGGTCCTGCAAAAACAGCTGCCAACATAAATGCCGCTGCTGTTGAAACATTAAAAGTTATTCCGCAATCCCCACCTGTGCCCACAATATCAAAAAGAATTTTTTCCGGTTGGTATTCTGGGACAAACGATATGACTTTTGTTGCCATTTTTGCAAGAATTTCACTTGTGACACCACTTCTCAGATTTTCTTCTGAAAGAATCATGGCAACTTTTTTAATATCGCCACTGCACCCTGTTTTCATCAAGGTATCTACCGCATTACAAAAATCTATAACCATAGGAATGAATCTGTTCGGCAGATTAACATGGATTTTACAATTCAACAATATAAGCAAAAAGCCATAAAAAAACACCCTGAGCATTGCTCGGGGTGTTTTTTATTACTATACTTGTTGACTATTTCAACTCAACTTTTCCACCTGCAGTCTCAATTTGTTTCTTAAGAGCTTCTGCGTCTTCTTTCTTCATACCTTCCTTTAGCATTGTAGGAGCAGCATCAACGATGTCTTTTGCTTCCTTAAGACCTAGACCTAGAACTTCTTTAACAACTTTTATGATAGCGATTTTCTGAGCACCAGCATCCTTAAGTTCTACGTTGAAACTTGTTTTTTCTTCAGCGGCAGGACCTGCTGCTGCGGGACCGGCTACAGCAACAGCTGCAGCTGATACATCAAATTTCTTCTCTAGAAACTTTACAAGCTCGTGAAGATCTAGAACTGACATTTTTTCGATAGCATCGACAATTGACTTAAATTTAGCAGGAGTCTCCACTACTTCAGGAGCTGCTGCGTTTGTTGTTTCTTCTGACATATTTTTATGTGTTAATTATTTTTAATTTATTTTCGTAATTTAACATTTACTTTTTTATAAAAATGAAAAAGTAAAAATAGAATTACTGCTTCTTTTCTGCAATCGCATCAAGTGCGATAACAAGACCCTGAAGTGGAGAGTTGATAAGGTTAACAAACTGACCACGAAGACCTTTGAGTGAAGGTATAGATGCAATTGAAGTCATTTCCTCTTTTGACATATATTTTCCTTCAAAGATACCTCCTAAGATGGAAAGTTTTCCATCAAACTTTTTCTGAAAATCAAAGACTCCGCGAGCTGGAGCGATAAGATCATCTCCATAAGCGATAGCTAGTTCCCCTTCTAGTTCTGGAATATTTCCTTCAATGTTTGTACCTTCCAAAACTTTTTTTGTAATAGTTTTCTTAGCAACCATGTAACTTACTCCATCGGCGCGAAGTGTCTGTCGCATCTTTGAAGAATCGGCAACTGGAAGACCGTGAAAATTTACAAAAACTGTTGACTTAGCTTTGCCTAGAATATCTTTAACTTTCTCAAAGATTTCTTTCTTTTGTACTTTTGTGATTGGCATTTTTGTAAAGTTTTTTTATAAAACTTTTAATGAATCGGCTGATAATAAAAAAACGACCTGAAGGGCCGGTTTAGATTGAGCGTTTGTCTCTATATTTTCTAAATAAATAGAAGATATATTGAGAACCTCGATAGGTCTTATTGTGCTTTTAGAAAATTGCTTTCCTTCTAGCACTGCCTATTGTCTTTGGCCTTCACAACAGAAGATACTATATATATATGAAAATGGCAAATGAGCTTGGTTTAAGTGGTTCTAAGGTATTGAGGTATTATTGAAGACCTTTACAAGACTAAGTATGCGTGATTAAATAATAGGTAGACATTGATAGCACCAGAATATGGCAGGATTAACTTCAAATCAAAACGGCAAAAGGAAGCCCCTAAGCGGCAGACCAAAAGAAACAAGGACATTCACTCCTGAAGAAATAAGTTCCCAGATCTCCAACGGTAAAGGGATGTGGGTACAAATTTACTTTGAGGACGCAAGTTCTCTGGCAAAAGTTCAGGCAATGGGATACCCCAACGTCTGTGCCATGGTCGGCAGCCTTGCAGGTTACTGCACGAACAAAAGACTGATCGAGTTCTTTTGGGACAGGGACAAAAATGAAGTACAGGATGAGATGACCGCAAAAAGAATCTTGTCCGTATTGGATCAGTTCCCCGGCGCAGAAGCCAACTATGACTCTGAAAAAGTGTTGACGTTGAGCATTGACCGCCTGGTAGCCTATCCAACCATAGTCACGCACAGGTCCATGAGGGCCAGGGACTAGGACAAGCTAGCCCCCAACTAATCCCCGAGAGCTTTTAAAAAGCGCTCGGGGATTTTTACTAGAACTTTATTTTACAAACTGTTAAAGACATCCTGCTACTAAATATTTTTTCAGCGCAATATTAACTTGAAATTAAATCATAAAGATTATCAACCATATCTATCATCACCGAACTTTGGTCCTTTGATAAATATCTACTCGGTTTAACAGTAACGCCTACAGTGCCGCCATTATTACCCCCTACACATACCCCTGCTTTTTTATATACACCCCAACATCCAGTACGGCTTCTCTCTGTAAATCTTTTTTCAAGACTCTTTAACCATTGCTTTATAGAGTATAAAATTTTCTTGTAGGACTTATTGTTTTTATCTTTTTTTAAATTTATATTTTTTTCTAATTGATCCAACTTTTTAAGTAACCTGTTTTTTGTAGAAGTTGCGACATCAAATGACAAGACCATCCCTTTTATAATATTTATATAAGTTGCAGGATCCTCAGTATTTTCGGATACCAAACTTACATCATTTTGACCATCACCGTTTATATCAAGCTTCATTTCTAACAAACCAGAGGTAGAGGAAGAATCAATGAGTGCCTCACTAAGGGGTGTCACTGGTATATTTTCAAATGATGTAGAAGCAACAACTTCTAAACCTGAATACTCCGTTGCGTCAAATGTAAAAGATCCTAGTCCATTTCCATGCAAGAGAACTCTATAATCACCTAATAAATTTTTTGAACTAGTGATGGTGGAGGAAGTTGCTTGATAAATATCTGAAACATAAGGGACGACCACATAATCAGCATCGTCTGTTCTTATAATATTACTATTAGGAATATTTTTTGTGACTAATGTTGAAGTAGTACTTGTATACATACTCGTAACCCTACCCTCTTTATCTATCAAATCAATATCAACAGGTGAATGAGTCGAGAAAACAATATATTTATTATTACTCTGCGGAGGTGTTTGGTAGTAAACATTTTTTTCTAAATTAAAATGAGGTGTGTCAGTATTGGAAGAAAAAAACTGTGCGAGTAATCTTTGGGTTATAGGTGCACTTAAAATATTTAAGTGCTGATACTCTGTAGAATTACTTAAATTATAGGCGCCTAAATCTAAATAATATGTCGAGGTGCTTATAACAACACTCTGTAGCGGAACAACGGAGTCCCCTGTATTTGTAAACACAGGTTCATGAGTTATTCCCGAAGAAAGGACACAAGGGGCAATGGCCGATGAACAACCATAGTCTTCATAATATTTAATGCCACTGACCGTAGGTAAACCCGACGCAGCAATTCGATATGTTTTTATTCCACTTGGAGCCGTCCAGCTATCCCAACTATTATGGAGGCTTTCTGCCTTAGATAAAAGTGACTGATTGGCTACTCCTGGCAAGCCTTGAAAAATTGTCGATGTCGCTCGATGATCAAGTGAAGCAGTTAGAAAACTTGATAGAGTTTTTGAATCATTAACAGTATTCCCATATTTTTTCCTATAGTCCACATATTTATCTACACTTACATCAAAATTCACAACGGGATTAGTCGTACTTGAAAAATATGAACTTGATGGAATGAGATCATGAGCAACTGGTGCATTCTGAGCAAAACTAGCCGCAGTCTCTTTACTCAAAATAAATCCATTCAAAATATCTTGCTGATCACCATGTAACAGTGCACCTACAGATTCAGGAGCACCCAATTCAGGGACTGAAACAAAAATCACTTTATCTACCAAGCTTGATTTACCCAAATTATCAAGGGACTTCATTAACTCTTTAGCCACCAGACCTCCATTACTATGAGCTACTATTGTCACCTTTCCAGTTTTTGATTTTTTTGCCAGATCAGAAATAACATCAACTGCCAATACAATTTTCTGGGATGAACCTGTGCCAAAAATACCTATCTGATCCCCCATAGTAATACCACCGTTTACAACATCATCTGGAAAGTACCTCCAATCATATGGTAAAGACTCCCAGTCTGCGATTGAGCCAGATTGTTTTATAGTATTTAAAAAATTTGTAAAACCACCATAAACATCCACAGGAAATAAATCTCCACTAATATTTGTTTTATCAATTACGTCCCTAGTGTAAACATTTTTATTTATACTTTTACCATTTTGATCAAGAAATAATTTCTTTACATCAGCATCACGATTTGGTTCCCAAATTTGATTTTCAGTAATTCCATCTGTATACAACCTACTGCCCTCCATACCAGGAATAAAAAGGATAGATGAGCAACATTTTATTTCACCCACGATATTTTCATCTTCATCAAGCCAAGGATGGATATCAACATTGGTTGATACTCTGTCACCAGTACCCGATGCATTTTGAGTAATACTTAATGGCCCAGAAGCGTCACCCCAGAAGTTATAAGCCGCCGAAACCGATGTAGCTGTAAGATTCATTATTGCAAAATTTGTATTTTTAGAAAACGTACTTGATGACATTGAAAAATTAATTGCAGCTAACTCTATGCCTACTTTGTTTTTAAAAAAATTATTAAAAGCTCCTTTAACAGAACCATTCTTAGAATAATTTTCACCATAAAATAAGCCCGCCCAAGAAAAATCAGAAAAAGATGAATGATCTATTTTTAAATTTCCTCCATAGACGTTAACGCCCGATGCCCCAATTCCGGAACCAGAAAAAGATGTTCCATGCACATTCAAATTTCCTCCAGAAACTGAAACACCCGAATTTATACCTTGATTGATAATACTTGAGTCGTTCAAATTCAAAGTGGCACTTTGATGGACTGCGATTAAATCTCGAAAGGAACCAACTAAATTTGAAAAACTACTTGATGCAATAGAAACATTTCCACCAGAAAGCACCATCTCCATATTTGTACTAGATGAGATTATATGACTGAAATTTCCAGTCCCAGATTCGAGTATGGCAAAAATACTGCTTGTTCCCCCATATATATTTATTGGTAAATCTGAAGTACCAAAAGCTGTAATATTTCCAAAAATATTTATAGAGGAATCATTTCCAAGAATGATATTTACACCTGGACCAATACTTAGATCACTACCCTTCAGGAACTTTAAATTACCGTTTATCAAATACGGGCTACTCGATGCTGTCCACAACGTGACACCAGGAGCAGCGACACCACCATTAATGACAGTGTCTGCTGACACACCTGAAACAAAAATACTTTCTAAAAAAATAATTACTAATATGACACTCGACAAAAACTTGGTATGTTTTTTCATACCGAAAGAATAATCGACGAATGGCTTATAAAATTAAAAAGAAAGTAAAAAAAGTAGAAAGTGTAAATTAAAAAAATATTCGAACTTACAAACTACTCTTAGTAAGAACTATTAGTGTTCGCATCAAGAGAACATCCACTACATTGATATTCGTGATATAGGCCAATGACAATAAAAACAACAAAACTTAAAAAAAGTATACCCATAAAGCCAGTGATAAATTTAAAAGCTGTTTTGTCAAACATGAATACACATATATTACCTTAAATCATTTATGAAAAATAGTGCAGGAACGTGATATAATTTTAAAATGAACAGCAATACCACCAATAAGATAACAGATTTCATATTTAGAATTTCCCTTGCAGTTGTTGTTATTTGGATTGGATCTAACGAACTTTTTTACCCATCAGTTTTCATCAGTTATTTACCGACTTTTTTAGGACCTGAAAAAAGTTCCATAGCCCTAGACTTAATAATGATTCACGGTGCCGTTCTTATATGTACAGCACTTTCTCTTATTTTTAACACACTTACAAGATTATCAGCTTTTATTATTTCTCTAATTCTTGGAAGTATTTTAATAAACTCTTTAATAAGTGATGGCCTGTCTGAAGTTGGATTTATTTGTATCGGGCTTCTTGGTTTATCAATTTTTTTAGTATTTCCTAAAAAAAATACAAGGGTCTTAGGTTACACTCCAGTAAAATCAATTTATCCTGAAAAACTTTCAAAGGAAATGTCAAAACCTTTCGAAGAAATTAAAAAGTAATGTCACTTTTTTAAAGCAACAAAGCACTTACTCGACACTAGCCGAAGAAATTTAGACGTGATAGCATAAATGTTATGCGAAAAACCACAGTATCTGTACTGCTCCGTATGGCCCTTGCTCTCCCCCTTATATACGTTGCTATTGCAAGCTTTGCTCACCCTTTTGATTGGCTAACTTTTTTTCCATCCTTTTTAAAAAACCACGTTGATGAAAAAGTTTTGATCGGATTTTCATCTTTCTTTGATTTGCTTCTAGCGGCATGGGTTTTATCTGGTACCTATATTTTTATTTCAAGTATTTTTACTGCCGTATTTATTGGTTTAATTTTTATCACAAACCTTGGGTCTTTTTCACTTATATATGGAGATCTATCAATCATATTTGCAGCCACAGCTTTAGCGGCTCTTTCATATCCAAGAAGTTTAAATGTTAGAAAATATTTGATCACATACCAACCTCACCTTCGACGACGATACCCTCATCACACAGAACAAACTTCACAAATAAATGAGGCTAAAGATTTATCTAAAAAATAATTCCAATAATGCCCACTCAAACAACATCTCCTATACAACTCTCAACCCCACTTGAAAATATTTTCCGTCTTCAGGCTGATCAAAAAAAAGCCTTACAAAAGCTTGGTCTAGAAACTGTCTCTGATTTAATTTATTATTTTCCAAACCGCTATGATGATGCAGGAAGCATAACGCGCATTGGTGATCTTTTTTCTGGCCAACAAGCAGTAGTTTTTGGAACTGTTGGACCAATAAAAACAAAAAAAGCTTTCATTAAAAAAATACCGATGGCGGAAGCAACTATTAGCGACGAAACTGGCTCAGTGAAAGCTGTTTGGTTTCATCAGCCCTACATTGCCAAACTTATCACTGAAGGAGCTTGGGTTAGACTTGAAGGAAAAGTAAGTGGTAAAGAAAACAGAGACGGCCATAAAATACTTTCATTCACTAACCCTGAAATAGAAAGTATTTCAAAAGTTCCAATTGGTATAGGTCAATCACTTTTTAGTGACGAAGGGTTAACAACCTCAGCGCCGGTATATCCAGAAACAAAAGGTGTTACATCACGATGGATTTTTCACGCATTACAACGTATTTTTAAAAGTGGCATCCTAGAGACTCTTCAAGAAATAATTCCGCAAGATATTATAGAAAGATACCACCTCCCCACTTTAAAAACTGCGTTGATTTGGATACACACACCTCAAAAAGAAAATGACCACTTAGCAGCACGCAAGCGCTTTGCTTTTCAAGAAATATTTTTAATACAACTAGCAAAAATCCGAGACCGCAGAGCTAATGAAAAAAACCCATCATATGTTGTTGATCCGGAACTAAAAGAAATTGATAAATTTGTAAAAAGATTTGGATTTCAAATGACAGAGGCCCAACAGTCAGCAATTGATACAATTTTAGGTGATATGAAAAAAGGTTATCCAATGTCTAGACTTTTGGAGGGAGACGTAGGGTCTGGAAAAACTGCAGTTGCGGCAACTATTGTGTATGCAACAACAATTGCAGAAAAAAACAAAAGAACAAATGTTTTAGAAAAAATAAAAACAAATAGCGCCAACCTTCAAACAACCTATATGGCCCCTACGGAAATTCTTGCTCGCCAACATTTTCAATCTTTTATAAACTACTTTAAACACCTGCCAATAAACATTGCCTTACTTACAGGTAACGGTTGTGAAAAATTTCCTTCAAAGATCAATCCCGCTGGAACTACAAACATCTCACGCACTCAACTTTTAAAATGGGTCGCAAATGGTGAAATATCTATCTTAATAGGAACCCACGCTTTGATTCAAAAAACTGTTAAATTTAAAAATTTAGCATGTGTAGTAATTGATGAACAACATCGTTTTGGTATTAAACAAAGACAAGAACTAGTACAGAAAGAGAAGGCTGAAGATGCTCACAAAATAGCAATTCAAAAGAAATTTCAAAAAAATATTACGACTGAAAAAACAGTTATCCCTCATCTTTTGTCCATGACAGCAACGCCCATCCCCCGCACACTTGCTCTTACAATATATGGTGACCTAGATTTAACGTTACTTGATCAGATGCCGGCCGGCCGAAAACCCGTAATAACTGAGATTGTCTTGCCGAGCAATCGCAACGCTACCTACGAAAAAATACGCGCTGAACTTAAGGCCGGCCGGCAATGCTATATCATTTGTCCAAGAATAGATGAACCCGATCCAACAAAAGAACAAGCCTTGCTCGCAAAATCTGTAAAAACTGAAGCCGCTAGACTACAAAAGGATATTTTTCCTGAATACAGGATAGACATAATGCACAGTAAAATGAAACCAACAGACAAGGACTCTGTCATGAAAGATTTTTCAGACCACCGCGTCGACATATTAGTTTCTACATCTGTCGTTGAAGTAGGAGTGAACGTTCCTAATGCAACAATGATAGTCATTGAAGGTGCAGAAAGATTTGGACTCTCACAACTTCATCAATTAAGAGGACGTGTTATTCGCAGCAATCATCAAGCGTATTGTTACGTTTTTACCGAAAGCAAAACTGAAACTACAATAGATCGACTAAAGGCACTTACAACTGCAAAGAACGGCTTTGAACTTTCTGAAATGGATCTTGCTCTTCGTGGCACAGGCGCACTATATGCCGGCAAACAATGGGGTGTAACAGATATCGCAATGGAGGCTTTAAAAAATATAAAAATGGTAGAAGCTGCTCGCACAGAAGCTACAAAAATAATAGATACTGACCCAACTTTAGACTCATACCCCCTACTCAAAAAGACTATTGCCGATCAGGACAAGATACATTTTGAGTAAATATAAAAGTATGATAAAAATACTGAACACAAACAAAAACTCAAAAATTAATGAAAAAAACCGTAAGAATCATTTTTAACATCTTCCTTTATGCCTTTGCAATCATTGGTTTTTCTTTAGTTGCGGTCTACCTGGCTGTTACCTTTGGGTGGACCAAGACAAAGGGTATAGTAGATACACAAAGAGATTATTTCCAAAACTACAGCACTCAAGAAGACCTTGGTTGGTCAAAAGATGCTGAATGGCAAACGTTTAAAGATGCAATCACCAGAGATGCCCCAGTCATAAAAAAAGCTGCCACAGCCTCAGGTGCGGACCCTAGAATGATAGTAGCAGTAGTGGCAACAGAACAACTACGTTTCTTTCACACAGATAGAGAAAGCTATAAAAAATATTTTGCACCCCTTTCAATGCTAGGTAGCATGAGTCAATATTCGTGGGGCATTGCTGGTATCAAACCTGACACAGCAAAACAAGTAGAATCAAATCTTAAAAATTCTACTTCCCCATTTTATCTAGGACCTAAATATGAAAATTTACTAGATTTTGGAAACGTTAATTCTGAAACAAGTTCAAGTACTGCAAATGTTTCAACGTCCACAGTTGTAAGTGCAGGATCATCTACTTCTATTATCTACACTGGTATCGATCAACAAAGATTTATAAGACTGACCGATCAGCATGATCATTATTTTTCTTATCTTTATGCTGGATTACTCATTCAAGAAATGACACACCAATGGAAAGTAGCTGGTTTTGATATTTCAAATAAACCAGGAGTAATTGCAACCCTCTTTAATCTTGGGTTCGAACATTCAGAACCAAAAGCCAATCCGCAGATTGGTGGTGCAGCCATAGATATAAATGGCACTACTTATAGTTTCGGAGGTTTGGCTGAATCTTTTTATAACAGCAGTGAGTTGACTGATGTTTTTAGTAGGAAATAAAAGACCGGTGAGAAGCCGATTTTTGTTTAGATTTTAGAAGTAATAGGACTCGGTCTCAAGTCACTAAGTCTGCTCGGCACAAGGTGCCTGTGCGGACTAAGTGCTCGCGACCCCGCCTCAGAAATGTGTTTGGACACATTTCTTCCGGCTTTCTCGTCCTGTACGCTACATAGCATATAAAAAAGACCAGCACGGAGCTGGTCTTTTTTATATGTGTGCGCGTACTAGGACTCGAACCTAGGACCACCGAGGTATAAGCTCGGCGCTCTACCAACTGAGCTATACGCGCGCGTTGAACATTCTAACATAATTGACAAAAACCGCCCACTAGAGCAGTATATCGCACAGACTTTGTAAATATGAAATATGTCAGACTTTTTTGGAGAGAAGGAGTGATCCAAATCTCTCTTTTTGTATTTGCCACCGTTTTTGGTTCACTATCATTGATCACTGAGACCAATCCTTTTGACTCAACCCACTACACGGTTCAGCAAATTTGGATTAGGCGTGGAATAGCCACGCTCTCATCAGCAATTGCCCTTCTTGTATTTTTTGCCTTCATGGATAGGTTTATCCAAAAGTTGAAAAAAACAAAGGACAATGTCGATGAAAAAAACAAATCACGACACTAGTCCCCGAGTGAAAAAGTCCAACAACAATTCAATCTGTAAAAATCAAAACCGCAACTTATTCACAATCTTCAAAGAGAAACTCTTTTGGAGTATTGGCACGATGCCAAAAGTGAATTTGTTGCGGTTTTTAATTTTTTTATGACTGACAAATAGCGGGTATCCAAAGATACTCTTTAAATCTTAAATCACAATTTCTTCTTTCTTTTTTGGAGTGATTCCATTAGCAATCAATATTTTTTCAAAATTTTCGCGTTCGATTGTTTCTTCCTCAACGAGCTCTTCAGAAATAGCGTCAAGTGCCTTACGATGATCTGTAACAACTTTTAAAGCACGCTCGTAGCCTTCACTCATAATACGATTAACTTCTGCATCGATTTCGGCACCTACACGTTCTGAATACTCCTTTTCCTCTACACCACGCCCAAACATTGCACGCCCTCCTGTACCCTCTAGTGCAATTGGACCAAACTTATCAGACATTCCATACTTTGTGACCATATCTCGAGCAAGTGCAGTAGAAACTTGCAAGTCATTTGATGAACCAGTTGTAAGATCACCGAAGATATTTTTTTCTACAACATATCCTCCAAGAGATACGGCAATATCATCTAGAAATTCATTTTTAGATTGCATTCTTTTATCCTCAAGTGGAAGTTTCAAAGTATACCCTGCAGCACGTCCTCTAGAGATAATAGAAACTTTATGCACTGGATCTGCGTACTGTAGAACAGAAGCAACAATTGCATGACCCGCCTCATGATATGCGGTTAATCTCTTTTCCTTATCAGAAAGCAAGTGGCTGCGGCGTTCAGGACCAAGCATTACTTTTTCTATAGCACGGATCAAATCAAATTGTCCTACCTTTGTGCGATTTTCACGAGCTGCAAGAATAGCACCTTCATTCATAAGAGAATAAAGATCAGCACCAGAAAAACCTGGCGTACGTTCAGCAATAATATTTAGATTTACATCTTCCGCAAAAGGCTTACTACGTGAATGGATTTTCAAAATAGCTAGGCGGTCATCACGATCAGGAAGATCGATAGTCACTCGGCGATCAAATCGTCCTGGTCTTAGGAGTGCAGGGTCAAGGACATCTGGTCTGTTTGTTGCAGCCATAACAATAACTTTTTCATTTGGCTCAAACCCGTCCATTTCAACAAGAATCTGGTTTAGAGTTTGTTCACGCTCATCATTTCCTCCACCCATTCCAGTACCTCGAACACGTCCCACAGCATCTATTTCATCAATAAAAATAATAGCTGGCGCTGCACTTTTTGCGAGCTTAAACAAATCACGTACACGTGACGCTCCAACACCTACAAACATTTCCACAAACTCGGATCCTGAAATAGAAAAGAATGCTACACCTGCTTCCCCAGCTACAGCTCGAGCAAGTAATGTTTTTCCTGTACCAGGCGCTCCCATAAGCAATATTCCTTTTGGAATACGTGCACCAATATCTAAAAACTTTTTAGGATTTCTTAAAAAATCTACAATCTCGGAGAGTTCTTCTTTTGCCTCCTTGGCACCAGCTACATCCTTGAAAGTCACCTGCTGTTTTTTATCTGATGGATCAGTAAGACGTGCTCGTGATTGACCAAAACTCATTGCCTGCATTCCAGCGCCTTTTACCTGACGTGTCATAAACCATAGGAAAAATAAAATCAAAACTAAAGGTCCCAAAAATGGCAAAAGATTTTCTACCCAAAAAAGAAAACCTGTATCATCTTGATTATCTATTTTTACTGCAGCAATTTTGTCTTTTGTAACACCAAGATTTCCCAGAGTTTCAGAAAGACCCACCCCTGCTTCTTTTTTTGTAATCTTCGTGCTGTTATCTAAATACGTAACTGAAACCTCATCTCCTCTGACAACCGCCTCTTTAACTTTTCCTGAAGTGATATCGTTAGCTAAATCTGAAACAGTTATGGCCTGTTCCTTAAGAGAATTATCAGTCAAATATGTATAGGCGCTTATAAGAAGAAAGAAAATAACAATCACCCCAAGTATCGTATTTAAGATTGGATGATTTGACCCCTTCGAGGATTTAGGTTTTCGAATTTTTCCTCCCCCACCTTCGTTTTTAGGCACGTTACCATTGGTATTGTTGCCATTATTTGGTATTTGATTTTTTGACATGAATAAAGTATACACCAGCCCTCTTTGGGCATGCAGTTGACAATTTTTATTGATATGCTATATTACTTGAGGACGAGTTAAGCATTTCAATGCATTCTCGGCACTTTGTCTTCATGTGGATCCCTATCCCCCGACCGTCACATGGAGCAAAGATATACCGGTTAGACTGAACGATGAATTACAAGACGTTCAAGGCTAAATACCGGTAAAATGGTGAACATTTACTTCACTGCGCAATCTGGTTTTCACTGTTTTTAGGTGAGATAATCACTTGAAAACGTCAGATTGTTCGCAAGAGTGAGAAGTGTTTCGCGGACGGAGCAACAAGACCATCCACAAAAGGATGCTAAGCGCACGTCGTACATCTGGGAGCATTACCAGAAGTTATGTGCCAATCGCCACCCGCGGTAAAAGTCGACTACACCAAGTCGCACAGTCCCGGACTCAGCATCTGAACAACATTATTTGGAATCAAAAAACCAAAGAAGTTGTCTCACGTGTGCGTCCGGGGCTTTTTTTATATATAATTCAAATGAGTCTTATAAAAACAATGTCACTTATCAAGAATACCAAAGTCAATTTTAACTATGAACTTCTCGATACCTTTTCTGCAGGTATAGAGCTTTTAGGTGTGGAAGTTAAAAGTGTACGAGCCAGTCGCGGATCTCTTGAAGGATCTCACGTGACAATACGCGGCGGCGAAGCTTATCTTATAGGTTCCGAAATCCCCGCCTTCCAGCCAAAAAACTCTCCCAAGGACTTTGATATCAATCGCCGCCGCACTCTTCTTTTAAATAAAAAAGAAATAGAAGAACTCTCAAAAGCTGAAAACACTAAAGGATTGACGATTGTACCTATTGCGATGTACTGTAAAGGTAGAAACATTAAAGTAGATATCGCAATAGCAAAAGGAAAAAAGAAATTCGACAAGCGAGAGAGTATCAAAAAACGCGAAACTAACCGTGAAATCAGTCGTGTAATGAAACGTGGTTAAGCCCGTCATTTAGTATGTTCCCTCTTTGACAATTTAGACTCACAAAAAAACAATGGGGATGATCGGCCTTGATCTATGATCCACTTTTTTCTGTGCAACGTGGAGTATTCCAAAAACTCCTTAAACTTTTGGAAAATTCTAAGTGCTAAAAACTTAGTAGGAAGCGTTCCTTCGTATTTTACGATGAACGACTTCTCATTCGCTTACGCTCGCGCATAATAACGCCCGCCTAAGTGACATCTTACCCAGCATGTCCGATTGCTGGACTAAGGTGTAATATATTCGGACTAGAAAATATCCCGCTCTGTGATATTTTCAAAACAAAAGAGATCGGTATTGTGTGGTTTCGCCTACTTCCGACACACAAGACTTAAATCCGCTATGCGCAAGCACAGCAGAAGAAGTTGGCTATACGTTGTAGATTCAGTCAAAAACATTATAGGCACCCGGGTTCGATTCCCGGCATCTCCACATCAAAAATAAAAAGCACATCTTCTTGTGCTTTTTATTTTTGACTGATCAAGAGATGACGGGATGAGAAAGGCGGAGCGAATACCGAGTCAGCAGACGAGGTCGCGAGCCGGGGTCGCGAAAATTTCCGAGTGACAACGAGAAAATTATCCGTGACCGATTCCCGGCATCTCCACACAAAACTATAAAATCCTCCCTACCTAAACCACCCACTCACAGCACTCCAAACATTCCCAAGCAGACTTTTGAAGAAAGGTGTTTTTACTTCTTGAGAAGTACCTACCGAAACAGTACTTGTTGCTGGTACAACTGGAGTTATGGTTGGAGTTGAAGTAACCTCGAACAATTGTGTTGAAACAACATTTTTAACATCATAATGATCTGCTACCGTAAATTTATACTTACCTACTGTCTTAGTTGTTGTTTTCCAAGTATATGTTTTTGTTGTTGCTGTGACACTTTTCGATACAACAACTTTACCTGTTGTATCTGACACTACACTTACATTAAATGATTTAAGATTGCCTGTATTTGTCCAAGTAAAAGTGATCAGTTGACCAGGCACAACAGTTGAAGGACTTAGATCTAAAGTGATCACTCCTTTCTTGATTTCAAACATAGGACTTGTCGCGGAAATACCTGAGTTTACCTTATCACTTACCTTAATTGAGTAGTCTGCTCCAGGAACCAATGTAACAGGGAGAACATAGTTCATTCCTTTTTTTAAAGCAGAGAGACTTGAAGAAATTGTCTTGACCAAAATTCCAGCTTTGTATAGTTCAACCTTGATATTTGCAGTTCTTGAGCTTGCTGTCCAAGTAATTGGAAGACTATCCCCCAAGAAGTACGAACTTCCAACACCTACTGTGATGTCACTTGCAGACTGACAAGAAGTGTTCGAGGCAGACCCGGAAGCTGCTAAACCTTGATTTGATGTACCTCCAGAGTTTGTGTCTGAAATTTTATAAAAATAAGTTTTAGGTTTACCTCCAGACACTAGATCATAAATATCCGTAAACGATGAATCTGAAACATTATTTGCAACCTGTTTGTATATACCATTTAATGTGGTGGATCGATAGACATTGTAACTGTCGGCTACAGTATCTTTTATCCAAGATACATTTATTCCACAAGTAGAGCTTGGAGTTACAATCGGTGCTGGTGGTGTGCAAGGTGCAGTCCCCACAGCAGGCGTTGCCGCACTCAAAACTGATTCTCCGCTAGCATTCAACACAGAAACTTTATAATAGAAAGTCCCCTTACCTGGATTATCCGCGTAAGAATAAAAAGTTTTTCCAGCTTCACTTGGAATCCAGATATGCATGCCAGATTTTATCAATGTGTATGATCCATCAACAGTTGGAGAACGGAATAGATTAACCGTTGAGATTTTTGCAATTGCTATGTCTACACCTTCGGACATGTAGGTTTGACCTCCACAAACAGGAGATCCATTAGAGGTTGAGTACGGTGCGTGTGGAACATATGTATTTGCAGTAGTAACTGGTGTTGATGTTGCCAATACAGGCTCATGACTTGGAATTCCCAAAGTAAGATTATAGCTTCCACTACTAAAAGCTGATGGGTCAAAAACACTTAAGAGTTTTACCTGTGCGGTAGTGCTTGCGGGAATGTTATAGTAAGTACCCATATCAACTAGGTTTGAAGATCCTCCAGTAATTTTTGTATTACCAACAACTCCTTGTTTTGTTTTAACAATGATTCCATTCTTATAGAAAGGAATATCTGTACTTGTTGCGACAATTGATAGATAAGTGGTGGCAGCCACAACTTGTTTATTTGTGGCAGAATCTACTCCCCTAGCCAATTGAAAGTCATCAATTGTGTAATTGTTGGTATAATCAGATGAAATATCTGCTATTGCATATATTTTATGGGTGGCAAAAATAAATAGAGAAATAACAACAAGTACGGTCAAGAATGGAGTAATAAATAGAACGTTTTTTTTCATATTATTTAGATGATTTTTCATTTAGTTTTTTATATTGATTGATCTAAATTTTGAAAACTACCATCATCTAATATGACTGAGGATGACTGATTAACAAGACCATTGAACACTCCTTGAACGGTTGAGGTGTTGTCAGCGTTCGCATTGTATACCCACGAAGCGCTTGTATCATTCCCTGTGTTATCAGAATAATTATTTGTACTTGTAGTATTGATTGCATTAGTACTACAGTTAGCATTTAGCCAAGGTGTTACAAGATTGGGTAGTTTTGAGAAATCCACATGTTCTTGAATCCACTTTCCCCAAGGGAAAGGCAGACCGCCTGACATATTAACAATTTCTGGTGAATTAAATATTTTTTTACTTCTTGCTTGCTGAATAGCTGTTACATTTTGAGAGAAATTTATTTGACTCAAAGGAGGCATGCCGAGTAACTGAATTCCGGGAAGCCAATCTTGAGTCATGAACGCGTTGTAGGGAGGATCATAGAGGATTACCTGGTTTGCATTGATTTGATTTCTAACGTTAAATGTTCCAATTGAACTGATTGAATGTGCAGCTATTAAAATTCGATTTTTTGTTGTTGCGAGATTATTTTTTACTGAAGAAATATCGCTTAATACACTATCACCGGCCAAACCTGCATTAGAAAAAGATTTTTTAATAACATCAACTTCTGTGCCAGGATTAGAGGCCTTAAAAACCTGCACCAAATTATCAACATTAGAAGTGAAACCCGTAGGATCCGATACGTCCCCACCAAATCCATTATAAGCAATAACTGTGCATCTGTGGTATGGAAGCGTACAGCTTGCACTACCAGTAGTAGTATTTTGTTTAGTACTTGTATTGTACCCCATGCAAGTCCAAGTATATTGGGAATTCGTAGTATCATCTTTTTCATTTTCAGCGTCACCATGCAAATTGTCACAAATATATTTTGTTTTACTTACTCCGCATTGACCATTTTCAATAGGGTCAGCAGGTACAACTACATGGCAGGTATTATTTGTATTTGATGATTTAACAGTTTTGCCACCTGACGTAAACTCAGCAGTCACAGAGACATTTAATGTTTTTCCAGCTTGTCCAGCAATGTTTATAATTTTCTGATTCGCTGCACCAGTAGCACCCCCTCCCCAAATATACTTAATATTAGTACTACTTGAAGGGGTTGCCACAACTTGAACATTTGTTGAAGTACCAGCAACAAGACTTGCTGAACAAGTCACAGAAAGAGGTACGGGAACAGTACACGTAGCAGTAGAAGAAACTTTATTCCCTATACTATTTGTCGTGTTAGCTGTAATTTGAGCATTAGCAGTTCCCGGAGAATGATACGAGTATACTGTTTTTTCAGAACCAATAGCGTCCCCTCCCCACGCATAAGTATCACCTGTTGTCTTTCCTGTTGATGTATATGTCCATTGAACATTTTGATCTTTATTGTTTATGTTTACTGACGGGGAAAGAAACTTTCCAGTACAGCCAATTTCGAGAGGATTAACAGGTGATGTTATGATTTTTCCAGAAACGTCTACGTCAAATGGCACCCCCAAAAGACAAGCTTTAACACCTTCGGATCCAATTACACTTAATTTCTTTGAATTACCTGCGGCTAAAAATTCACTATAACAATCACCTACACAGGTGAAGACATCCTTTCCAGGAAGTGTGAGATCCATACCTTTAGTACCACCATTGTAAGTTAAGTTTGAATCTTTACTTACTGCAGGAATAGTAAAACTACACAATTCAATCGTCTTACCATCACAAGGAAGACCCGACAAACTGGCCGTATAATGAAAAGGGTAAATTTTATCACCATCAGAAGTAGTTGTAACACCACTATTAGAACAAGTTATGGAACTTTGCGGAGGAGGACAGTATTTATAGGAAGTGGTAACACTCCAATTATTTTTAGCTGCCCAAGAATCATAACTACACTCCTGGCCTGTAGCAGATGTTTTTATATACCCTCCGGAACAATCTGAACAAGTAAGGCTAGCTTTCACAACTCCAGCATTAGAAACAAAAAGCAAAATCAAAACAAAAATTGTTAATGTAAATTTAAAATAAAGTTTTGAGATCTTAGAAATTGTAGCTGGGTTCATCTTGTTGATAATTAAATTATACACCCTTGATATTAAATTTTAAATGTCACACTCCTACTCAAAACACTAACTACCTAAATAATCCCATAATTGCACCCCACGCATTTCCTAAAAGATTTTCGACAAAAGATTGTTTAACCTTTTGAACTGGAGCAACAGCGACGGAAGGTTCCGTTGAGGTACTGACAGCGAATGAAGACACACTTGAACTATCAGGTGCTACCGCCACAGAATAACTTGGTGAACTTGGTCCACAATTGGCATTTAACCAATCACCAACCTTAGCAAGAGCACTTGAGCTATAAGAAGAAGAGCTTGGATTATACTTTGTGTGAAGTGCAAATGTTTTTAGAAGTCCGCCATATTTATCCATGTTAAATCCATCAGTCCATTTAATAATATTAAATTTATTACTTGTAGGACTAAGGGCTATGTTATTATCACGAGCTATTTTTAACTGAGCTTTATTACTATCGTTTCCAAAACTTACAAAAGCAGTTGCTGCAGTAATAAAGGAACCCGTTTTACTCAAATCAAAATTGTAAGGTGGATCATAAAGAAGAATGTCTGCCCCCAAATTCTTACCTGATTCAATATATTTATTGTATACACCAATTGAAGCAATAGACTGAGATACTGACAGGACCTTTAAATTTTCTTTAGGGTTATCAGTTTTTGCTCTTGCAATATCATTTTGGATTGAGTTTCCCGCAACTACAGCATTATCAAATGCAAATACTGGATTTTTTGCTGCAGTATAAGTAGTCATATTGATAAAAATTGCTTTGTTTTTATCCAAAAAATTATCTACAACAGACTGAACGGCGTTTGAAAAACCTGGATTACTTCCAAATCCATCATAAATTACCAATGCACAGTCTCTCTCTTTTATCACTAGACTACAAGAGTTATCATCATTACTGGAATCTATAATTTGTCCTTTATAATTTTCTTGACCTGTAACTGAAGATGAAGCGGTTCCAGGCTGCTCAAATGTATATCTCACATTTCCAGTTCCGTCAGCATCCCCTGTCCATGTGTACTGAAGATTTGTTCCCGCTGATGGAACCATTGTTGGAGTAGCTGTCCATTTTACATTAGTAAATTTCTTAGTTACTGGATCAGTCCTAGGAAACGAAACTGCCGTGCACTTTGTAGATAACTTAGGAGGAAGAGGCACTTCGACTTTACAAGTATTATTTGTGTTTGAAGAATGAATTACATTAGAGTGTCCTCCATAGGAAAATGAAGCCGCACCACTAATTGTAGCGCTTGCTGTTTTTCCTGGAGCAACATACAAACTAACAGTACTTGCATTTGGAGCACCTAATGCAGAACCTCCCCAAGTGTATTTAGGATTTGAACCTCCAGAATTTGTCGCGACGAACTTTACATTTGGAGTTACTCCGTCAGCCGGTACGTTTGGTATAAGACTAGCTGTACAGGTGGTGTTTAATTTATTAATTGGAACATCCACGCTACAAGATCCATTGCTTTTTGAAGAAAGAGAAGTTCCCTTACTATCAACCACATTGCCCCCAATTGAAGCCATCACAACAGCATCTGCAGTATGTGAGACGAATGAATAAGCTTTACTCCCAGAACCATCAACTCCAATTCCACTCCAAGAATATGAAATAGATCTAAAACTTCCGGCTCTAGTAGCACTCCAAGAATCTGCACCTGTGGTAGGATTTCCAGTCATAGAAGCATCCCACTCAACGTTATAAGTTTTATTATTTATTGTGACATTTGTATCTAAAAATTTACCAGTACAACTAAACATAGGAGAAGGTGCACAATATGTAACATCATTATCCCCTGGTACACCCACATCATCTGGAAGGTAGTAGCACCCATTTGTACCACAAGCGGTATCTCCACGATCTCCATCCTCTATACCCTTAGGCATAGTTGAACAATTTGCTGCAAAAGCCTCACCTTTAGCAGGTGTGGGAGCAACACATTTAGATCCTCCATAAATAGTAGACGGGGTCAAAGAACAAAGACCACTAGAAAGAAGATACCAACCCGCTGGACAATAATGACTAACGCAACTATCCCAAGTTGCATCAGCTTTTGTTTTTTGAAAAAAAACAAAGAAACTTAAAATAAATATTAAAATAAAAAATACCAGTAAATTTTTTCTAAAAAAAGTGCTCTTTGAAAACATAAAAGTATGATAATTATACCGCATTTATACTAATTTCAAAGGAAATAAACTTTAACCAACCCTAGTATTTTTAAATACAAAAATCCAAATCCTTGGGGCCTTTAATGAACACAACACATATTGCCTTGTGTAAATAAAAATTGTATTATATTTATGGGACTTATTGAATACATGAGTTTTTTAAAACAAAAAAATAGGGAGAAAAAATGGAGGAGCAGGAGAACAATCCAAAAAATGGAACTAGGAAACTAACTCTCAGAAACCCAATTTTTATTCATGAGGATGAAAAAATATTGAGGGATTCTTTAGGGGGAAGAGAGCTTTCAGCAGAATTAGTACGGTATCTTTTTCAAATAGTTCGGGACAGTGGGATTGAAAAAAAGATAAACATTCCCAAAAAGCACAACAACGCAGCTGTGGCATTGGTTCGTTCATCTTTTTTTGGAAAAGAAGGTCTATCAATATTTGACCATTTACACATCTTTTATGATGGAAAAGTATTTATAGAAAAATGGAAACTTCCAAAAAATGGTCATGTCAGAAACAGACCACACTTTCATACCCTACTTGATATTCACAAGGTACATATTTGTAAATATAGTGTTGTTGTTGAACTAAAAATTCCACAAGAAAGAAGGACCGGGTTAATAATAAGGGAGTATGATTTTTTAACCTTATCAACATGGACAAGGGAAACTCAACACCCATTAGAGTAAAAAGGAAAGGTATATTTTTATAAACATTCAAGATCAGCATTTTACAAAAAAAAGACCCGCGGCAAAACGATAGGGTCTTTTTTATTTACTGTCACCTTATATTACTCACCTCGCTATCCCTTATATTATCACTTGATTTTAAATGCTGATTTTCTTTTAACTTCAATCAAATCAACAATCACACCTATAATAGCCCCCAGACCAAAACCTGCCAAAACCAGAAGGACGAGAATAATCATTAATGCAGATGGCCCCACATCAGTGCTTTTGTTAAACGCAGAAACAAATAAGTAATAGTATCCCCCTACCCCAAACACTATCGCCCCTACTGCAGAAAATGCTGATCCAAAATATGATCCTACATTAAGTAATGATAATTGATTACTACCATTTGGTTGATCTTTTTTTGTGAAAAAAATTGTCAGTACAACAGAAACAACAATAACTAAAAAATATAATTCATTTCTAAAAGGGTAAAAGAAACTTGAAGACACTGATGATGCACCGAGGTTAAGCCATACAGTTATATCCAGTAGAAATAAAATTAAAGAATATAATATAAATCTAGATAAAATTTTCATAACGACAATACATTATTCACTTCTCTGAACTATTTTAACAATGCACTTATAGCACTCCAAACATTTCCAAGAAGACTCTGGAAGAAAGAACTCTTAATTGAAGCAGGGTTTGTGCTTACTGAAACTGTCGTTGTTGCGACAACTGGAACAACCGCCGGTGGAGTCTTTGTGACTTCAAAAACCCCAGAAGATACAGTGTTTTGAGTATCAGCGGCATTAGTAACAGTAAATTTATATTTACCTGTAGTTTTGGTTGTTGTCTTCCAAATAAAAGTTTTTGCAGTCGAAGGAACAACCTTTGTTGTAACAGACTTGCCTGTAGAGTCAGAAACCACAGCGACTTTAAATGACTTAATAATTCCAGTATTTGTCCATGTAAGAGTTATTGGTTGACCTGGAACAACATATGTCGGACTTGGATCCAAATTAATTACTGGTTTATTAATTTCAAAATTTGAACTAGTGATTGAAATACTTGAATTAGTTTTATCGGTTACCTTAACAGTGTAATCAGTACCCGGAACCAACGTAACGGGAAGAACATAATTTATTCCATTTTTTGAAGCAGCTACTCCAGCTGAAATTGCCTTTATCATGGCAGCACCTTTAAATAATTCCACCTTTACATTTTTCGTAGTTGGACTTGTTGACCAAGTTATTGGCAAAGTGTCCCCGATAAGGAAAGAAGATGATGGTCCTGTTGTGACCGATGAAATAGAATTATCACTTACAATATGGAAAACTGAAGATGTTCCAACCGAGTAATATTTTGTAGCAATGAATCGATCTCTTTCACTTATTATGAATTGGTAGTCTCCGAGAGCCTGACCAACTTTTGTTGTCCAAACATAAGGGGCAGATGCACCGTAAGCTTTTGTGTAATTATACGAACCTGAAAAAGCTACTACACCACTCGGCACAGCTACAACTTTAATATTAAAGTTTGTAGGATTCATGCCGGATTGCAGTAGAATCTTTGCAGTTTGACCAGCCTTTATTGTTGCATTGTCTGAGAAATTAACTTGATAAAGAAGACTTGAAGTTGAAGCGGGTTTTGATTTAATACTCAAACCTGGACTTACTGAAAGGACGTTTGAATTAACAGCATCTGTAACTACAACCTCTGCTCTTCCTGACCCCCATGGAGCTGGTGCAAGAAAATCCAAAGATGCCATGTTTGCAGGAATGCCTAAACCAAGATCGGATATCTTGTTGCCATCGTCTCCCACAAGTTTAAAATTTAATTTAGAACTTGAATCTGCACCCGTAGTCTCCCATTTAACTGTGGCTTTATCACCTTGAGATAATGAAGTTGGGGTAACTGTAACATTTTGAATACTTTGAACTGGGGTACCTAATGCTGGATTTGCAATCAAATAAATAGATCTGTCACCATAAGGCATGTCAGATGTCATAAAGACTGACATAATTCTTATCGTACTTACAGTTCCCGTCGGTACAATATAATAATCACCATTATCAATTATATTTGATGAAATTGATTGAACACTAGTATAACCAGTTTTTCCTAAATCGTTTTTTACAACGAAGACCGGGTCACTCCCTAGAGCGGTGAACTTTGATCCAATTTTCTTTTTAAAACTCACTTGTGAATAAACAGATTTGATTTTCAAATCAAAAGTTGTAACAACGACATCCCCATATACCTGTCCGAGTTGATTTGTAAAACCTGTAATATTAATTGCAGGACCTGTAATACCACCACCTTGATAGTAATTAGCTGAACGATACATATCAAAATTGGTAATTGAATACTGCGGTTGAGCGATTGGGTCTGGAGGATTAACAACTGCGGCCTGAACTGAAAAAAAAGAAGTAGTGAATGCGAGTAAAAAAATAATTGCTGATATGGTTTTTTTCATGTTTTTTATTTGCCCCACCAATAATTAGTGTAAATGTTGCCTATAACAATACCTACCTGCCCTACTGACGGAATGCCTATTCTAGAATCCGGCAAAACAACTTCCCCTGGATTTAATACACGGAAGGTTTCAGTAAAATTTTTAGGAGTCTTAGTACCTCTCACCTTATCCATTGAATCAGCCATGACATTATAGGAATTAACTTTAATCTGTGGGTAACAAGGACCGATAGTTGCATGGGCATCTTCATTTACCAAAAAACAGCCTGTTGGTAACTCCACAGGTGTGTACCACCAAGTACCATCAGAGTCAGACGTAAAGTATCTTTTTTGTCCCGCATTAGAGCTGCCCGCAGGGCCAATATCTGTATTAGTAACTGGGTTTGAATTTACAGTATATGGGACACCGCTACTATCTGATGGATCCGTAAAATTACATGGATCATACGGTGCAGATTGCGCCTTAACAGTTCCAGCTTTTGATGCAAAAAATATTAAAGTTCCAACCAGAACCAACGAGCAAACTAATAATAAATTAGAAAAGAAACTAGACCAATCAAGTTTTTTTAACATAATAAAATTATACTACTAATAACATTATTTACAATTAGCATTGAGCCAACTATCGATCCCATCGAGGTGTCCGTCGTAAGTCGTGTGGGCACTAGAAATTTGTAGAAAATTAAGTACAGTATTTTTGAAGCCATCTGTCCAAGTAACAACACTAGCGTCAGAAGCAACGCCGTTTTGCCTTGCTAATTTTATTTGAGCGAGATTACTATCACTTCCAAAACTTACAAGCCAAGTAAATTTTGTAATAAGTGTACCTATAATACTCTTATCGAAATTATATGGTGGATCATAGAAAATCACGTCTGCACCAAATAGTTTACCCTGACCTCCAGACGCTGCGTATTTATTATACACACCTATCGCAGCTATAGAATGAGACACTGATAAAATTTTTAAATTCGCAGCTGGATTATCTTTTTTTGCATTTTCTATATCACCTTGAATGGCATTACCGGAAACGACAGCATCATCGAATGAAAAAGTGCTGGTTCTAACTCCGACATAAGTATCCAAATTAACCATTGGGTTATTGGCAATAAAAGTATTAACTTTTTCTCTAACAGCGTTTGAAAAACCTGGGTCATTTCCAAAACCATTATAAGCAATAACTGCACAAGATTTAGGTCTCCTTAGAGTTAAGGTCCCTTTAATTCCAACGTTGACTCCATATGTATCCCCCACCCCAATAGTTAAAGTTTGTCCTTTTTTAAGTGGTGCAGCATAACTACCACCAACCAAACCAGCATCACAAGTTTTACCTTGTCCATCAACTATTCCTTTTCCTGCACCCACAACTTTTCCATTCCAAATCAAAGTGTCATCAACTCCACCAACAAATGTGGCTATCATATCAAAAGGTAGAGCTGGAATTGTTTTAGTATAAAGAGCTGTTGTTCCACCGCCACAATTATCAACTTTTGAGTCTGTTTTTTTACTAAAATCTATATTGTAAACAATGTCACCAGTCTTTGGGTCTCCAATACCTGGAGAATCCGGAGAACTAGGACCACCCCCCCCTCCCGGTGGTGTAGCTGGATTATCTCCCGGAGCTCCGTTTGGTCCACCATTTGGACCTCCGTTTGGATCACAGTTTGATCCTGCATATGCACTTAGATTTCCTGTGACTTTTTCTGAGAAGAGATTGAGTTTGTTTGGAGTGATGAA
>CAINVO010000015.1 GCA_903854195.1 uncultured bacterium
AACTGAAAACGAATGGACGACCGTTTTTATAGCAAAGAGAAGAAATAAATTAGAAAAAAGATAACTCAAATGAACTTATGTCGATGAAGTATTAAAATTAGGAGTTACGCAGTTGGTCCTCTGCATATTGTTTTCTCTAACCCCTTAAATATCAGAATTAATTTAATGTGTATAGTGGATTATTTAAATATGCTGTCACTGCCCCTCTCCTAATTTTCATCGTATTTTCGAACCAGGATACCCCCGTTTTTATTCTTTGTAATTCCAGTCTGAGAAAAGCTCTTAATGAGAACATTATATGTGCTCTCTGTGACTCTTCTTTTCTTGCCTGACATTTTTCCACACCACAGAACTGCTTTATCCCTCTGTGATATTCCTCAATTTTCCATGACTTCTTCGCCAAATCTTCACGTTTTGATTCATCCATATCCTGCACATCTGTAACCCAGTGCTGAGTGTCTCCGTCTTTTGAAACTATCCGAAACACCTTTACAAACCCGTATGATTTCAGATGAACCACAAGTCCATTTGGAGGAATATCTATTGTTTCAAGTGGCACATTTCCCTCGTTGTCAGGATTTACCAAACGATTTTTCTTTAATCTTGTAAGGAAATGCCATTCTTTTTTCCTTATAGCTTTAAGGTTTTTCACACTTGCATACCATGTATCAAACAAAACGAATTCTGGATTAAAACCACGTTCTTCGGCTTTATCAATCATATCGCGGAAATGATCATTCTTCGTTTTGTCATCTTCATCGATATTATAAATTCGAAAATCAACAGGTATAACGGTCGTACCGTCTGTCCAAATTAAGGTAATCAGACCTATCCCCTTTACAGTACGGTGGTGTTTTCCACTCCACATACGACGAACAAAAGCCATTTCTTTTGCGTATGGTTTATCCAATGTTGAATCGTCAACAATGAGGAAGCCTTCCTCAGGCTTGACATGATTTTTTACTTCATCCCATAGTCTTTCTGTGTCTGGAGGTTGCCTTTGAAGGCAACGAGTGAAAGCATCATGAGAAGGAGCATTCGCTATGAATGTATAACATCTAGCAGCTTCAGTACAGCTGAAAACGTTAGATCCTGCAATGAGAAAATTAATGAAATCAATGTCACTACATTTTGGTGGGTTTATATCCATAACTCCATACGTTTTGGAAAACGATGGAGATATTAGTATATTTTTAACGATATTACTTTTTCGGCATTTCAAGTGCGTAAGTCCTAATGGTAAAGGGATCAAGAGTATTCCCAAACGATCATAGAGAATTCCTTTCATATGTTCGACTTCGTCACAAACTTGTACAAAAAAGAACCGATCTAAAAAATGAAGCTCACTCCATTTTAGCACCTGAAATGTTTAATTTGAATGATGTCCTGACAGATATTTTTGGTAAAAATGGAAGAAGTATTTTATCAGGAATTACTTCAGGTAAGACTGTAGACGAGATCATAGAAAATCTTTCTCCAAATGTTCGTAAAAAGAGTGATCAGATAAAGATCGG
>CAINVO010000016.1 GCA_903854195.1 uncultured bacterium
CCGTCAATCTGTATTCCAAGTTCTTGTAAAAAGAAACACAAATCTTGTACTTGATAGTTGGACGAAGCAAATTTTATAGTCGTTTTTCCAGGAATTAGTGCCGCTGCCATAATAGCGTTTTCTGTTACAGTATCTCCAGATTCGTACAAAGCAAAATCTGCTGGTTTTAGTTTTGAATTTGTAATTTCATAACTAGAATTTTTTGTTTCTATATTTACTCCAAAGTTTTCAAGTGCAAAAAAATGTGGAGTGACGGTTCTATTACCAAGCTTGCATCCACCAGAGTGGGGAAGGGAAAATTTTTTATACATATGAATTAGCGGGCCAATAAACATAATCACACTGCGAGTTCTTTGCGCAGATTCTTTGTTAATTTTTTTAATATCAATTTTTTTTGCTTCAATTTCTAAATCATTACCAACCCATTTAATTGATACGCCAATGCTAGTCAGCGCTTCTATCATTCTATAAACTTCTTCAATTTTTGGAACATTTTTAAGTGTTGTTTTTCCTTTATTCAAAAGTGATGCGGAAATAATTCCCATTGCACCATTCTTTGATGTTTTTGTGATAATAGTTCCGGAAAGCTTGTGCCCACCATCTATTTCAAAATTGATTGCTCCTGTTGAGAGACTCATTATTTCGCTACCAAGTACTTCACTAATTTTTGAAATCATTTCAGTTGTGAGGTTTTGTTCACCGCTTTCGATTCTAGCGATAACACTTTGTGTTGTGCCAAGCTTTTCAGCAAAAGCTGTTTGAGTAAAACCTTTCCTTTCTCTAATTTCTGATATTAAATTTCCAATTTGAGATAATTTTTTTATTGACATACAAAGATTATAGCATATGAGCGATAAAAAAGAATAGTTAAAAGTTCAAAGTTGAAAGTTTAAAGAAATATATAAGCATTTCCAATCTACGCCATGGCGTAGTTTAAAAATGACGAGTAACAGATATATTTTATTGAGTTTGCAATTAATCAAAAAAAAGCTAATATATGTTTATAAGACTTCAGTTGCATTTTATTACTTTAGGCTTGGAACTTTTAACTTTTAAACTTAATCACATGTCATTTTTTGTTAGAAAACTTGGAATAGATTTAGGAACAGCAAATACGCTTGTATTTGTCCCTGGCAAAGGAGTCGTTCTTTTTGAACCTTCTGTTGTTGCTATTTCAGAACAAGATAACAAAATTCTGGCTGTTGGAGTGGAAGCTAAAAACATGATTGGGAAAACCCCAGACAGCATTATCGCTTATAGACCAATGAAAGACGGGGTTATCGCCGACTACCGTGTTACAGAAGCAATGCTTCGATATTTTATTGATAAAGCTTTGGGTAAATGGAATATTTTTAAACCAGAAGTAATGGTGTCCGTTCCTGCTGGAGTTACTTCTACAGAAAGAAGGGCTGTTGTTGAAGCTGCAATTCGCGCCGGTGCAAAAAACGCTTATGTCGTGAAAGAACCAATTCTTGCAGCTATCGGTGCAGGTATTCCTATTTATGAACCAATGGGACATATGATTGTTGATATTGGTGGGGGAACCACAGATGTTGCCGTCATTTCGCTTGGAGGAATTGTTGCTTCAACCTCTGTAAAATGTGCTGGAAATAAAATTGATGCTGCGATAGCTGATTATATTAAAAAAACTTTTAATCTTGCAATAGGAGACAAAACTTCTGAACAAATTAAAATAACAATTGGAAGTGCTGTGCCTATGGAAGAAGAGCTTAGTGTTGTAATAAAAGGAAGAGACTTTTTAACAGGACTTCCACGTTCAACAGAAATTAAAACAAATGAAATTGTGAAAGCTATTTCAAAAGAACTTAAAGATATGGTAAAAGCAATAAAAGATGTTTTACAAGAGACACCGCCAGAACTTTCTGCTGATATTATTGATAATGGGATTACGATGACGGGTGGTTCTTCTCAATTAAGAAATCTTACTGAACTTGTGTTTAGAAGAATTGGTGTAAAGGCCGTTGTTGCAAAAGATCCACTTTATTGTGTTGCAAAAGGGACTGGTATTGCACTCGAGCATTTGGATACTTATAAAAAATCTATTATTGCAAAAAGATAGTGTGATATTTTTCATCTGTTAACATTACTTTGTTATTTACTTGACAAAGTAATGTTAACTGTTATAGTAGAAAATGAAGTTGTTCAAATAAAATTTGATTTTTGCACATAATGTGCAAGGGGGAAACATGGACTGGTACAAAGATAAAGAAGGGCATATTTTTTGGAGGGTAGTTGCAAATGGAATGTCTGGTAAGGAATGGCCGGAACACTATACGAAGATGGGCTTGGAAATTAAACAAAGTCTCAAAAGTATTATTACAAATAGACTGGTAGCAAGTCCAGCCGGGACCGCATACGAAGGGGTAATATACCCCAAGTCGTCCTTTCCAAAGATAGACAAGGATGGGACAAAGATTCCAAAGCTCTCAGAGGTTTGGGAAACCGCTGAGATGTACCCGGTACAGATAATGAGTCTGGAGTCAGTTTGTTTGTTCCGGGAAAAGTTTGACCTCCAAGAAACAAAAAAAATGGGGGTCGGCAGGATGCTTTTTATGCATATGCCTATAAGGGGCACGATTATTAGTAACGGACTGTACTCAGCGTCCGATACACTAATCGGGTACTATATACCAAAGATTTACTCCCCTGAAGGGTGGGATTCGTATTGTTTCCTTCAGGAAAAACAACAAAAATAAGGAGGTATTATTAGGTGCGTTGGAGAAATCCTTCGCACCTTTTTGTTTATTTTTTTCTATGATAA
>CAINVO010000017.1 GCA_903854195.1 uncultured bacterium
ATCTGCTTTAGATATTCCCCATACTGTGACTGATACAATGACTACTGCAACTAAGACTCTCAGTGTTTCGCTGAAGAAACTTCTTTTTTTGAAGACTACCTTCTCTACTAGTATTACTTTAGGTTGTTCTTTTTTTCTTAAGTCTAGTAAGTTTTTCATGGGTAGATTAAAAAGCAATTTATACATGTATTATAACATTTGGACAGGTTTTTTAAAAATCAAAACCCTTGAATAATCGTAAAAATTGTCCACAGAAAAATACTTGGTAAATTTTTTACTTTTTTTAAAAAAATTTAACTTACAGCGAAAAACTAAATCGTTCTATATACAAAATACGACAAGCAGGCTAGAAGTATTGCGGCCCACAAAAAGATTTTTATAGTTATCAAAAGCCAATGAAAAGGATGAAAAATAAAAATTATAGCAAGAATAACCGCGAGGGATTGTAAAACCATTTTAAGCTTACCTTCCCATTGAGATGGCACAATAACACCATTTTTTTTGTTTCTGTACCATGCCTCTATCATTATTCCAAGTTCTAACACTAAAACGATAATAGGTATTGGCCACCCGATAATCCTTGGTAAAACAATTAAAGCAGTGCCGGTAATTAAAATTTTATCTGCAAGTGGATCATATAAAGTTCCCCAATCTGTGATTTGCGCGCGAGTCCTTGCGAGCGCGCCATCCACAGCGTCACTAAAAGTCGCAATTATAAGCAAAATTACACCAACTAATAAAAACTTTTCATACAAACAAAAGAAGACAACTGGAGTTAAGATAAAACGTACCCAGGTAATTTGATTTGGTGTTATCCATTTTGGAAACACTCTTAATAAGGTTGAGGATATAGCTTGATCAACGATTTTCATTTCCTACTATATTACCCCTGATTTCTAAGAGCAGCAATACGCTCTTCTGTTGGAGGATGTGTATTAAATAGATTTGAAATTTTGGATCCAAAACCTTTTCGAGTATCAGTTTTTTCTCCACCCACAGACGAGTCACCCCCGAATGGATTACTAATATACAAATGCGCAGTAGCGTTACTTGCACGACGAAGAGGTATCTCTGATCCGACAACAGATATTTTTTCAAGAGCAGAAGCAAGACCTTCTGGATATCTTGTAAGAAGTGCTCCACTCGCATCAGCAAGGAATTCACGTTTACGTGAAATAGCGAGCTGTATTAATGTTGCAAAAATTGGGGACAATACAATAAAAATGATGCCGATAATTGCCAAAGGATTTCCATCCCGACTTTCCCTACTCCTTCCACCACCAAACATTGAACTCCTAATAAAAATATCCGCAGCGAGAGAAATAAAACCAACCAAAACAACAACCACTGTCGATAATAAAATATCTCTATTGCCAATATGTGACAACTCATGTGCAAGAACACCCTCGAGCTCTGTTTTATTTAGGATCGCAAGTAACCCTGTAGTAACAGCCACTGCTGCGTGTTCTTTATTTCTTCCTGTAGCAAAGGCATTTGGGGACTGATCGTTAATAATATAAATTGCTGGAGTTGGAAGCCCTGCAGTGATGGCAAGATTTTCCACAATTCTTTTTAACTCTAAGTGATCTGGATTATGTTCTGGGTCTATTGCAATCGCCCCGCTGCTAACTAAAGCTATTTTATCTGCATACCAATAACTAGTAACGTTCATTACCAGACTAAAAATAATAGCGAAAAATAAAATACCAGGATTATTATAGTAATAACTAGCAAAAAACCCAACCGCAATAACCACAGCGAAGAAAACTGCCATGAGTAGCCAAGTCCTCCAAACATTCTTAGATTGTTGAGTATAAAGTGTTGCCATTACAAAAATAGATTAATAGAAACTATAAATTACTTCTTGTTTTTTTAAACTAAGAGTTTATTAAAACTTTACTTCTACTGCATTTTTTGCAGCAGCGTCTTCCTCTGTCAAACCAAACATTTCCATTTTTGAAAAATGAAAACTACTTGCAACAATATTTGATGGGAATGATTCTGTTGAAATATTTAAATCTCGAACTGTACCATTGTAGAAACGACGAGCTGCTTGTATTTTATTTTCTGTATCTGAAAGTTCTCTCTGTAGATCTAAAAAGTTTGTATTAGCTTTTAGATCTGGGTAAGCTTCAGCAATTGCAAACAATGACTTTAGAGTTCCAGACAGAGCTTCTTCGGCCTGAGCTTTTTGTGCAAGGCCTCCTGTAGATGCGGAAGCTCCGGCACCAGCAATAGCAGGAGCTTGCATAGCAGCAGATCGGGCAGCAGATACTTTTTCAAATGCCTCACTTTCATGGGTAGCATATCCCTTTACTGTATTTACTAGATTTGGAATCAAATCATAACGACGTTTAAGTTGTACATCTATATCTGCCAAAGCCTCTTTAGCCTGGTTTGTAAGACGAACAAGGCCGTTAAAAGCAATAACCAACCATAGAACCAAAAGCACCACCACTACTAATACAATTATAGAAATTGACATGTTTTTTATATTAAATAATTAAATAAATTCACTAAAGTGACCCCAAGGTCAAACGTTTGATAACAATGAGACTATTATATACCCTGACTAGTCGAAGTCGAGGAAGTTCCAACTGACTCAGATCCACGCTGAGGTATACTGCCCGTCGAAGATGAACTAGACAAGACAGGAACAATTTCAGCTGTGCCCGTCTGCCCTGATCCATTTATATATCTCAACCTAGGACCAGATGAGTCCTGTCCATCGTCAGTTGATGTGGATTGTAATAATATGTCTTTGTCTAATGGTGTATACCTTGGTTCCCCTATTTTTATTACAGAAATGACCAGACCCACAACCACGATAAAAATGGCGACTATAGAAATAATGGCTAAATAAAACTTACTTTTAAATATTTTATTGAACATATATTTTGATTTATTGTTGTAAATCATACCATTAAACCTAGGCTTTTTGAACTGTTTGCATTATCTAAGGTTTATGCTATATTGGTGGAATTGATGCAAACATTAGTCTCCGTATTACCTTACATACAGATTGTATTGGCCGTCATTCTAATCGTGGCTATACTTATCCAACATTCAGACGCTAGCACTGGCGCCGCTTTTGGAGGTGGTGACGCAGCTTCCCTACATCGCACACGACGAGGACCTGAACTATTCATATTTATCTTTACGATCGTTATTGCTGTACTCTTTATTGCATCATCAATTTTTGCACTTATTGCATAAATCGTTAATCCATCATTATTTTAAAAAATAAAAATTTTCGTTTGAAAATTTTCTGTTAAATAATCTTAAAATGAATCAAAAAATATCCAAAGCGATTGCTTCGTTTTCGCTGACTGAGAAATTTCTTTTCAGTATCTTCGCAATTCTCATTGTAGGTAGCACCCTGCTTATTCTTTGGAATATCAACAATCAGTTCATGGTAACCGTGCCAGTGAGAGGTGGAACTATCCAGGAAGGTATTATTGGTTATCCAAGACTTATCAATCCACTACTTTCATATACAGATGCAGGAAACGACATGACTACCCTTATTTATTCTGGATTAATGAAGGCCACACCTGATGGTAATCTCGTACCAGATCTTGCTTCTTCATACAATATTTCAAACGACGGTCTAACTTATGATTTTACTTTAAAAGACAATCTTACTTTTCAAGATGGGACACCTCTTACAACCGACGATATAGAATTTACAGTGCAAAAGGCACTTGACCCTGTTTTAAAAAGTCCAAAGGCAGCCAACTGGGAAGGTGTAACAATTAAAAAAATAAATTCAAAAGAGATTCAATTTATATTATCAAAACCCTATTCTCCATTTCTTGAAAATACAACTTTAGGTATTTTACCTAAGCATTTATGGAAAAATATTGACAGTGATTTATGGAGCTTAAGTTCTTACAATCAAGAACCTATTGGATCAGGACCTTACTATATAAAGGATGTTAAAAGGGACCAAAATGGTTTGTACGAATATTATCACCTTACCCCATTTTCACATTATGCACTTGGAGAGCCATATGTTGGAAACATCATTATTCGTTTTTATACAAATGAACAAGACTTGATCAATGCGTACGACAGTGGAGAAATAAACACCATGGGTGGAATATCATCAACCAACGCTTCCATTTTAAAAAATAAAGGGGCAGACATAGTTACAACACCTTTGCCACGTACTTTTGGAATATTTTTTAATCAAAGCCAATCTCATGTACTTTTAAATAAAGAAGTTCGTCAGGCATTGAACATGTCGATCAACAGACAAGACATAGTCAATGATGTACTAAACGGATACGGCATCGTCGAAACAGGAGCACTTCCTTCAAGTATTTCTGGTTCAACATTAGACTCATCTACATCATCAGGGGCAGTAAGTTCATCAGAAACACAAGATCAACTTATATCAGATGCTCGCGCTCTTTTAATAAAAAATGGTTGGGCACCAGATACAAACGGGATCATGGAAAAAACAACAAAAACTGGAAAGACATCTTCCACTCAAATATTGCAGTTTTCTATCTCAACATCTGACTCCCCAGATCTAAAACACACAGCAGAGCTAGTGCAGAGTATTTGGAAAAAAGTTGGAGCAGATGTAACCGTAAAAGTTTTTGAGTTAAGTGACCTAAACCAAAGTGTAATTCGTACAAGAAATTACGACTCCCTACTTTTCGGTACGGTAGTAGGACGTGACTTGGATCTATTTGGTTTTTGGCACTCATCACAAAGAAATGATCCTGGCCTAAACATTGCGATGTATGCAAACATTAAGGCAGACAAACTTCTCGAAGACGCAAGAAGTACATCGGATATGAGTCAAAGACTTAATGACTACAACTTGTTTGAGAAAGAAATCGACAATGACATTCCCGCAGTGTTTCTATATTCCCCTGATTACATTTATGTAAAACCAAAACCCTTAGAGGGAATAGTTTTGGGAAATATAACGGTCCCAGCTGAACGATTCCTAAATGTTCAGTCATGGTACAAAGAAACCGAGAGAGTTTGGACCATATTCGCAAAGTAAAAAACAAAATAAATATTTAAAAATTAAAAAAATAATTAGCAAAAAATAAATTAAAAAAATGAACAGCAACACAAACAACAGTACTGGCGGAACAGCAGAAGGAGGAAGACCAGCAACACAAACTGGCACACCACATTCAGTGGCTGCACGACCTCGTAGAACATACCACGGAGCCCTACCTACAAGATCTGGAGGCAGAAGCCAATCATCACCTTCAGCTTCCAGCAGACCTTTAAATCAACAGTCACATCCTACGCAGAATACAACTTCACCAACACAATCAACTGGATCAGTTCAAACTGCACCACATAATTCAAACCAAAATGTAGGACCATCGACAGACGGAAGATCAAAACTACATGCACGTAAAGAAAAAATGCCTCGCAGAAACTTTGGAGGTGGAAATAGATCTGGTGGATCAGCAGGATCACGCGGAGGCCAACATGGCGGAAATGGTATGGGTGGAAATGATAAGAAAGAAAATATCGCTATCCCCCCACTAGCTCCAGGAAATATTCGCATTATTCCACTTGGAGGAGTAGAAGAGATCGGTATGAACATGACAGTAGTTGAAATTGGTGAAGAAATAATTGTCATCGATGCTGGATTTAAATTTAAGGACACAAACACACCGGGTATTGATTATATTTTACCAAACACAAAATATCTTGAGGAAAGAAAGCACAAAGTAAAAGGTATAATTATCACTCACGGACACTTGGACCACATCGGCGCTTTACCATTTATTATGGATCGTATTGGTAACCCGCCTCTTTACACAAGAAATCTCACTGCCTTGATGCTTAAAAAACGTCAGTCAGAATTTCCTCATCTTCCACCTGTAGATTACAAAATTGTAGAAAATAATGATCAGCTAAAAATTGGTGAAATTTCTGTACAGTTCTTTGGAGTAACTCACAGTATTCCTGATTCAATGGGTGTTATTATCAAAACTCCATATGGTCTCATTGTAAATCCTGGAGACTTTAAACTTGACCATACAGATGGAAAAGTTTCAGCAGAAGAGGAAAAGTCATACTCAGTATTCAACAATCAGAAAGTTCTTCTATTTTTGGGTGAATCAACAAACATCGAAAACCCAGGATTTTCTACACCAGAACATACCGTACAAGAAAACCTAGAAGAGATTGTGAGAAATATCAACGGCCGACTCATCATGGCCATGTTCGCTTCACATATTCACAGAATTGCTCATATTGTAAGAGTTTGTGAAAAATATGGAAAAAAACTTGTTATCGAAGGACGCAGTATGAAAAACAACATTGACATCACTATTGCTGCCGGTCTTTTGACTGTAGGAAAAAATGTCATCATCAATCCTCAGGACATCGAAAACTATCCACCAGAAAAAGTTATTGTACTTTCTACAGGTGCTCAAGGAGAAGAATTTGCTTTCCTTAGTAGACTTGTAAATGGTCAGTATAAAAATTTCAAACTAAACGAAAAGGACACTGTTCTTCTTTCATCTTCAATCGTTCCTGGAAACGAAAATGCCGTACAAAAATTAAAAGATGGTATTGCTCGTACCGGTGCTCGAATTATGCACTACCGAACATCTGATGTTTATATTCACTCAACTGGTCACGGAAACAGAGGTGAAATTGAATGGCTACACAGAAAGCTCAATGCAAAGTTTTTTGTGCCACTTCATGGACATCATTACATGCTTAGACTTCACTGTGAACTCGCTGAGCAGCTCGGCATGCCTAAGGATCATATAGTTCTACCAGATGACGGTAGTGTAATTGAAATACAGGACAATGGAGAAAAACTTGTTCGTTTGCCAATGAAAGCTCCAAACAACACAGTGATGGTTGACGGATTCACTATCGGAGATATTCAAGATGTAGTTATTCGTGACCGACAAATTCTTTCTCAGGACGGGATCTTTGTTATCATCGCCCTAGTAAACGCACAGACGGGCAAACTGAAGAAGTCTCCGGACATCATTTCTAGAGGATCAGTATACCTACGTGAATCACAAGAACTTTTGCGTCACGCGCGTTTTCTAATCAAAAAAACAATCGAAGACAACACAGGTGGTGGCCCACGAGGAACAACATCTCCACAATCAAATCAAATCAATTTTGATTATGTAAAGGATGCTGTATCAGATGCAGTTACAAAATATCTTTTCCAAGAAACAGCAAAACGTCCGATCGTTATCCCTGTGATTCTTGCAATCTAAATATCTCAACTGTTAGTGTATAATATTGTGAATGGATAAAATGCTACAACAAATAAAAAGCATTCGCATTTTTACTGAAATATATATTGCTGTCTTATTACTCTCCTTTCACGACTTATTCATTTACTTCATAAATTCAACATATCTCTCAAGTTATGTTGGTGAAAAAACCGTTGGACTTATATACACAATAGGCTCTATTTTCACTATTTATGTATTTTTAAATGCCTCAAAAATACTCAATAGATTTGGAAATTTCAAAACAACAATCATTTCAACTCTAGTTGAAATGATTGCCTTACTTGGGATAGGCTTTGCTCCATTCATCACATCACACGCAGGCCTAGCAATGGCAATAATTATACTTTGCTTCATAATGCACAGTGTTTCATCATCTCTTCTTTATCTTAATCTAGACATCTTTATTGAAAAATTTTCAAACGATGCACAAACAGGTAGCATTCGAGGTATCTATTTATTGATGACAAATATTCCACCAATAATAACACCAGTTATTACGGGGATTATCTTAATCAAACCTGATTACTGGAAAGTATATTCTATAGCTGCTTTATTTCTTGTACCTTTTGCAATAATGATAATTTCATCATTAAAAGATTTTAAAGATCCAACATACAGTGAATCAAAAATAACTGACACGGCACGTAAATTTTGGGCAAACCTAGATTTACGAAATATATTTATAGATACTTTTTTGCTTAACTTTTTTTATGCATGGATGGTTATCTACACGCCCATTTATCTACATACACACATAGGATTTAGCCTTGTAGAAATAGGTGCGATGTTTAGCATTGTACTTTTACCATTTATTATTTTTCAATTACCCCTTGGAGCTTTAGCAGATAAAAAAATTGGCGAGAAAGAAATTTTAATTGCTGGATTTTTAATCATGGCCTTCTCTACAATCATAATCCCCAACCTTCAGTCTGCTGACTTTTTCCTTTGGACTCTTGTTTTGTTTATTACTCGTATTGGAGCAAGTTTTGTGGAAGTGTCATGCGAGACTTATTTTTTTAAAAAAGTTGATGCGAGTGAAGCGAACCATATTAGTTTCTTTAGACTAACAAAGTCACTACCCTATTTAATTGGGCCAGTTTTTGTAACAATAATATTACTTTTCTCGGACATGAGATATAGCTTTCTTGTTCTCGGTGGAATAATGCTTGTAGGTGTTCGCTACGCTTTTATGATAAACGACACTAGATAAAGGCTCAGACAGCCTCCACAGGAGGATGACAGCGATCTTATTTAATAACTGTATCACTTGTACCTACTGTAACATTGATTCTTGATGGACTAACCTTACCAAGATTTATATATGAAGGGTAATGCACTAGGTCTTCCGACAAATCTACTGAGTATGTACCAGTTGCATAGCTACTCATATCAATAATCAAGTGAACATCTCTAGTTGGATCCAAGGTGCTTATGTCTCTTGTATCTCCAGACAAAGTCAAAGTTGCATCGCTTGGTGTTGTCTTTTTAATCTCAAGACCTGGAGCCACAGATTTGAACTCAATAGGTACAGAAAAATCTTCTGTAATTACTACAGTTTGCGCACCGACCAAAAACCAAAGAATGGTAGCTAACACTAGAGAAACTATTTTTAGAACAAAATGATTCAAAATAAAATACTCCCAAGTTGATTTGTATTCATTTGGATTTTCACCCATGAACTTTTTTATAATATGTGAAAGTTGTTCACCAGAAGCAACACTTCGTATATTGCCAGCCTCCACAACAGAAACAACACCTCTTTCTTCTGACACAACAATTGCCAAACAATCTGTTCGCTCTGTTATACCAATAGCCGCACGATGTCTCGTACCAAAACGTGAGAAATCTTTAAAATCTTCAGCTAAAGGTAAATGTAGTCCGAAAGTTTTTATTCTTTTATTTTCAACAAGAAGTGCCCCGTCATGTCCTGGGGTTGTATCATCAAAAATACTTAAAATAAGTGGGGTAGATACTTGTCCGTCTAATGGAAAACCTCCTTCAACAACGTCGTCTAGTGGATACTCACCAGACAAAACAATAATACTTCCAAGTCTACGTTTTGCCATTTCCATTACAGCGTGAACTATAGAATCAGTAACTTCTTCAGTAATATTTATTGCTCTTTTTGACAAGCTTCCACGTGACAGCGCAAACCACTTAAAAAATCTTCGAATCTCACGCTGAAAAACAATAACAAAAATAACTATAAAAAATGTAATCAGTGGACTTAAAATCTGACGAGTTAGGGTTAAATTTAAAAATCGAGCAACAGCACTAATTAAAAAAATCCCCCCAAAGGTACCAAGGATGAAATAGGACCTAGTCTGCTTAATAAAAACCAAAACAAAATACATCAAAACAGCAACAACAAGAATATCTATAATGTCCTTAAACTGTATAAGATCAGATAATCGAACAATTCCACTCCATAGACTATTAGAAAAGGTTGAGACTGAAGCTAGTTGGGTAAGTGACGGAATTTTAAATAATGTTGAAAGTGAAAAATTGGACATGTTGTTTCAGAACTTAGATAAAAATATTAAGTTATTCTTACCTATTTAGAGTAGCAAATTATTGAAGACCTGCGCAAGTATTGAAAGTTCTTACCGAAAGGTTGTATGTATCGATATCATTTTTCAATGCGGCGACATTTGAATTGTAGGTACTAATTAGATTGTTGTATGCTTTTATTGTATCTCTATAACCTGGAGTTGAATTATCTATCTGATTTATGGCATCTTTCTGTTGGCTGAGTTGTGACTCTAAACTTGTAACGTATGACTTCAATTGATCTATTTTATTTTTTAAGGCTGCATCTACTGCTGGACATGAAGATACCGGCTTACCAAATTCCTGTACAGCAATCCAAGTTGATTTACCATTGTACATTCCTCTTCCAACGGCCACTCCTATTTCCTGAAAACGAGCATCTAGAATATTCGCTCTATGATCAGGACTATTCATCCAAGCAATCATCACAGCTTGGTCATTATTAAAGTCTCCCAAAGCAAGATTTTCACCATCCACGATATAGGTGTAACCAACTTGGTTTGCAAGATCTGTCGGACCAATACCGGTTGGAGAAACATGGGCAAAATATTGCTTCGCAAACAAATCATCAAGTTTTGTTTTAGCTGCTTGATCCAATTTTGAATTTTCTGAAAGAGTACCCACATTTCCAACGGTTTGACGATTATAATTTGTGATATCTATAATCCCTTTAATGGTAAGGCCGTAGCTTTCCATAGACGGCAGAGTAAGACTCTGAGCTGACAAGCCTTTAATGTCAGGCAGATTGGCTACGTTAATAATGGAACCTGATGACTGATTTTTACTTGTCTGCTTAGATGCAGATGATGCCCCCCAAGAACTATTGTCTCCGGACTGAGTATTATCAAAATTCACAGATCCAGATGATGCCACGTCAATATTTACAGGCCTAAAAAAATTTGAAAAATTTAATTCAACAAACTTAATAATTGGCAATTCAAAAGAAGGCAAATCTATAGTTGGAAATTTGAACGAAGCAAGTTGAGGGACAGATGAACCATTCCACGATGAAAGATTTTGTTCAATAGTAAGACCGATAGCCCCGATCAAAAATAAAATAATTAGACCTCTAATCAGTGCGTACATATGGTGTTATTGTATCATAGCCTCTATGCATAAAAAAAGTGGTATTTCTTTTCTTGCAACATCTTCGACTTCTCCCCTTTTAGTTTTTTCACTTTTTTTATGAGAAATCCATTCTTCAAGTTTTGTAATGGCCATACCATTTTTAGACAAAGCTTTTACGTAAAACTGTAAAGGTCTATGGAACGAGATTGTACTCGGGCTCTTTGGATCACTAGGGTGGGCCAATATTTTAGAAGTTGATTCTGAAATATATGAATCCAATCTACGATACTGAACATTATTTTTATCGTCATACCCCCAACTTGAAGTCTTAGGTATACGGAAACATGGATGATTCATGACTATAAAAAAATGACCCCCCGTGCGCAGAACCCTTTTGACTTCGGTAAAAACAGCATCAACCTCTTTTATATTTTGAATAGCCAAAATAATAGTAACAACGTCAAATGAATCATTTTTTAACGAAGTTAACTGATCCGCCTTTCCTACAAAAAAGTCTTGGCCTTTGTTTTTATTTTTTGCTATATCAATAAGAGATGGTGAAGAATCTATTCCAACAACCCTTGCACCAAGTGTTCTAAACGCACCAGAAAAAAATCCTTGACCACATGCAAGATCGAGAACATCCTTTGTGCCCTTAGTGTTTTTTCCTATCTCAGCGGGGCTTAATGCCCCCGAAACCAAACGAAGAATATTAGGTAGCACAACTTTCTGATGATAACTGTCATCAGACTCTAAATGCTTATCGTACCAAGGAGCCACACTTTCCCATGATGTGTCTTTTATTTTAGGAGAAGAGACCAAACTACCCTGCTGAATCTTTTTATTTAGCGGGCTTTGCTGCTTTGGTTGTCTTTTTTGCTGCTGGTTTAGATTTTTTCTGTTCGGATATTTTCTTTGAAACATTTTTTGTAGCTTTTTGTAGTTCTTTTTTAATATTATTCCAATGTGAGTGAAGATCCTTTAAAACTTCTTCAACTTCTTTTTGATCAATGTTCTTTGCTGCTCTATATTTTTTTGCAACACTATCTATGATTTGGGCATACTTTTCTTCATTAACTTCTTTAAGTCCTTCAAGCTTTTCTAGAACTTCCCCTTTAACCTTTAATGCCCAACCCTGTACTTTTTTTACACCTTTTTTACCTTGTTTTGTTCCATAGAGGAAATACATACCTGCAACTGTAGCTACCGCAAAACCCAAAAGACCTGCAGCTTTTACTGCACTACTCTCTGTTCCCTTTTTATCAGTTGTTTGATTTGCCATTTTTGTATTTTAATTTTTAATTATGTAACTTTTTTAATAATTTTTTACTATCTACAATTTATAAATTGTTATAGCCTGTTTACCAACTTTTATTCGGTGACATCTACTCATCATCCTCATCTCTATCATCTTTTGCTTTTTTGGAACGTCTACTCCTTTTAAGATTTGAAGCTACCCCAAAAACAGTGAGCATGCCCTTAAGAAAACCTGTTGCCATTTTACCTTTTGTTAATATTTCTTCTCTAAGGTCATGAACATCCTCGAGAATGATTTCTCCTTCCTTTTTTACCTTCTCCGACAATTCTTGTACATTTTTTAAAATACGCACAATGTAAACCCCAGCAACTACTAATATAATCCCGATAATAATAAAGCCAATTGAACTAATCATAAAAAACAGATTGGCGTGAATAATTGATTGATCAACGATGTTCATATGTTGAGATTATATCACAAATCTTTTCTACGACATCTTCAGGGCAAGAATGAGTCGTGTCTATAATATGATCGAAGTTTTCATCCGCATCATACCTACTAATACCATAATATTGTCGAAATCTTTCCAAATGTGCCGCCTCCCTAAGGTTTGTTTCTTTTAAAGCATGCTCCAAGGATACTTGATCACGAGACACGACCCTACCAACCCTTGTATTAAAATCACAATCAAGCTTTATTTTTATTGAATCTGAGATAAAAAACCAAGCTAGCCGGCTTTCAGCAACAAAATGGTCATGAGTACAACCATACTCTTTCATTTTATTATCTAGTGCACGATCCAAAGAATCATCTTTTAAACAAAAAACCTCAAACTCTGACAGTGTTAGACCTCTAGACTTGGCTTCCTCTCTGTATAAATTTCCTGAGGAAATAAAATCAGCTCCGAGCTTTTTTGCTAGGAGCTTTCCGACTGAGCTTTTGCCTGCACCAGCCAAGCCAAATATAGTTATTTTTGCCATGACTAATGATACGACATCATCAAATTGAAGGCAAATAAGATTAAAACTACAAAAAACATATTAACGACGATTGCAGAAAATATTAAAAAAGAAAGAGAAGTTTTCTTTGGATAAACTGTGACAACAGATACCGATCCTTTTTTTAGAGGCGGAAGAAAATCATAGGTCGCAACAATATGTTGATGAATATCAGTCTCACTTAATCGAAGTTCAGTATAAGCATCATTAATTTCTTTTTTACTATAACCCATTCTCAAAAGGCTTTCTCCAATCTCGAGCGGTTTATGCTTACTTTGAAGTTTTATTTTAAATAAAGAAATTATTTCTTTATTTTTTAGGCTCTCTTTCATTGATAGTATTTTATCATATTTTTATTTAAGAAGTTGTCCGTTTGCACATGCGGCATCTGACCACAAACCAATTTTTCTCTTCCGTGCCAGCTTTTCTTCTTTTTTAAAATCTTTTTGATAAAGATACGGAACACTATATGTATATTCATAAGCGTAACCTTGCTCAATCATATATCGGTTAAAGAAAAATTCTGACGAAGATGTAGCAACCGCGACAGACAAAGAACTGCTTGATCTACTCAAGATACTATTAGCTGGGTTTTCCAAATATACGTATTCGAGATACCGGCCATATTTATCAACCACATCCTGACTTATATCACTTTCGATTCGAATAGTGGCCCCATCAAGTAGATCATGTGCCTTTTTTGAAGCTTCCAAACCAAAACATTGCACTGTTTTTCTTGGATCAACTGTTTCTGGAGTATTAATCCCTATCAGCCGCAGTTTATACGACTCATACATACCAGCAATAGTTGAACTACCACCTTTTTCCATAAGATTTTTAACCACGACAGTGTCCCCATCAATCACCCTATCTACTTTATAGAAACCATTCAGTCTCTTGGGGATTACCTTATTTTTAGCACCACCATTAAAATTTATTTGTTTGTTTATCATTTTTAGAACTGGCTGAGCAAAATAGATAATGCCCAATAATAAAATGCCTCCAATAAAAAACACAAAAACATGCTTCCAATACTTCCCGCTAAATATCATTACAAAATAATACTGTACACTAATAAAATTTAGTCAAAATATTGCTAAATATATCCATAAAACCAAAAAATTGATACAGAAAAACCTACTTTGACTTTTCAAATAAAACCTATACTATGCTTATATAAAGTACTTAGCTTAGCTAAATATTAGTAATAATAAGTAAAGTGCACAATATACATAAAAATGGATAAATTAATTTCGCAAATATTTGGTTTTTCTAGGGTGCTTCGAGAGCAAATACACTCTGGGGAAACAAGCAAGGATATAGAAAATTGCTCTTTTTTACACATAAAAACGCTCGATTTCATTGCTGACAAGAAACAACCATCAATGAAAGAAGTTGCAGAGAACCTACATATTGCCTCCCCCACTGCCACAAGCATCATAAATAGACTAGTTAAGAATGGCGATCTGCTCAGAATAAATGACCCGACAGACAGGAGAATTGTTCGCCTAAAGATAACAGTTGAAGGTAAAAAAAGATTATTGAGCGGAATAAAGAAAGTAAAGATTAATATGAAAAAAGTACTTAACATCCTAACATTATCTGAACAGACAGAACTCGAGAAAATTTTAGAAAAAATAATTAAAAATCATAATAGCGAAGCTGATAAAATTACCAAAAAATAAATACAAAAATGAAAAAGTTAAAAACAATTTTAGAAAATCCAAAGTATGTTATCGGCTCTAGTGTGGCCATCTCCATCATTATTCTTCTGGTGGGATTTTATTTTCTTTCAGGAAAAAGTGATCGTTTCGAAACAATAGCCGTCCAGAAAAAAAATATTTCAGAAAAGATAGTTGCCACTGGAAACGTATCCGCTCAGCAAAACGTCTTATTAGCGTTTTCCACAACAGGCACAGTAACCTCCGTACCCACAAAAGTTGGTGACCATATAAATAGTGGTGAGATTTTGGGTAGTCTTGATTCGAGTGCATTAAACGCTGAACTTGAAGGAGCGAGAGCAGATGTGGTTGCAGAACAAGCCAATTTAGCAACAATGATGAAAGGTTCGAGACCTGAGGAAGTTGTTATATATCAACAGCAAGCAGACAGTGCAAATTCTGCTTATCAAACTGCCCTAAAAAATGCATTCCTACAATCACAAGATGCTGTTAGAAATAAATCAGATAATATTTTCCGCGACCCACAGGGATCAAACCCTGAAATTGCTGTGAACGTTAAAACTCCATCTGTAGAAAAAGATATAAATTTTAAAAGACTACAGCTTACAACTAAATTTTTAACATGGAGTGATCTAATAAATAGTCAGGCAAATACACCGACATCAACGGTTCAGGACATATACGGTACTACTAAACAAAATCTAAATTTTGTTAAAAACTTTTTAGACGAGATTGGAGGAGTTGTTACAGACCTTGCCACAAATAATTCTGGTCTATCTTCGGCACAAATAAACTCAGACCTAATCACGATAAATTCCGCCCAGACAGAAATAAATAATGCCATTGCATCTCTAGACGGAACACAATCTGCATACCTTACTGCAGAAGATCAACTTATTCTTAAACAATCAAGCGCAACACCAGAGGCAATTACAGCTGAACAGGCAAAAATTAGTAAGATGCAATCAATTGTAGATAATTATCAGAGTCAGATAAATCATACAGTAGTCATTGCGCCATTTAGTGGAACTGTAACTAAAGTTGACCCAAAAGTTGGAGAAGTTTTTTCAGCAGGAGTACCTGCCTTTGGCCTAATTGGTGACGGAGGATATAAGGTTGAAGTTCAGGTAACTGAAAATGACTTGGCAAAAATATCTTTAGAAAACAAAGCAACTATTACTCTAGATGCATATGGAACAGATACTCTATTCCCCGCAACAGTCGTAAATATTGATCCAGCTGAAACTACAACTAATGGGATTAATAGCTACAAGGTTACTTTATATTTTGACAACAATGACAAGGACGGTCGTATTCATTCAGGAATGACGGCAAATGTCCTTATTGTGGCAAAACAATCTTCTGGTGTATTGGTTGTACCTACAAGTGCAGTTATCACACGCGGAACAAATAAAATTGTTTTAACCTTAACATCTGGTAGTAAAAATTTTACAGAAAAAATTATTACAACTGGTATCACTGGAGCAATTGAAGGAGACAACTCTGGAGTAAGCTACACCGAAATTACTTCTGGATTATCAGACGGAGATTTAGTGGCAAAATTTGGTAATCAATAAAAATAAAATTATGACAAACGATACATTAAATAAAAATTTAGAGAAAATAGAGATGGAAGAAGAAAAATTAGAAAAACTTGTCGTAAAGGAGGGGGTTGAAATAAAAAGTCTCGGTAAAAAAGTGCAGATTTTAACAGGCTTAATTGCTATTACAATCATCGCAGCAACCGCAGGTTTACTATACCTTAATATTTCTTCATCACGAATTTACACAGATGCGGCAACAATATCTGGTGCAGTATCTGACCTTACCCCTACTGTTGCAGGGACACTTCAAGAAACTATGGTGAACGTTGGTGACAAAGTTGATGCAAATACTATTGTTGCTCGAGTTGGTACAGAACTTATAAAAACGAAAAATGGTGGAATTGTTACTGACGTTCAAAACAACATAGGTAAAACATACAATCCTGGACAGGAAGTTGTTGAAATAGTTGATCCATCATCTCTTAGAGTAGTTGCACACATTGATGAGAACAAAGGACTTAGTGATATAAAAGTAGGTCAATCAGCAGTATTCACGGTTGATGCATATGGTTCTCAAAAATTTAGCGGGGTGGTTGATGAAATAACACCAAGCGCAAGACAAACAGATATTGTGTTTAATATTTCAGACAAAAGACAAATCAATCAATTTGATATAAAAATACGTTACAACACTGATCAATATCCAGAACTTCAAAATGGTATGTCGGCGAAAGTTTGGATTTATAAAAATTAAAAAACAAAAGTGTCTGACTCACTAGAAATTAAAAAAGAAGACCTTGAAAGTGTGATTGAAAAAGATCCTGCTTTGAATGTCGATGAACCGAAAGAAAAAAGCTCTCTAAAATGGCTTATCCTTTTGACTGTAATTATAGGAACTTTTCTTGGTCGCCTTGATCAGACTATTGTAAACCTTGCTTTACCAAAAATAATTTCTGACTACGGCATTAGCGTTTCTGCGGCAGGTTGGATTGCCACTGCTTATATTTTGGCCAATGCCATATTTGTGCCTATCTGGGGAAAGCTTGGGGACACAATTGGCCGAAAGAAAGTTTACATGATGGGATTTTCTATTTTTATTTTTGGTTCAGTTCTTGCAGGTCTTGCTTGGAACCTTTCATCAATGATTGTTTTTAGAATCATTCAAGCAATTGCAGCTTCTGCCGACTACCCAACGGCTATGGCAATTCTTGCTGTAACATTTAAACATGGAAAAGAACGTGCTCAAGCACTTGGAATATGGTCATCATCGTTTGCAGCCGCCTCCGTTTTTGGACCTCTAATTGGAGGACCCCTTATTGATAATTTTGGCTGGCGTTCTGTTTTTATGATCAACCTTCCTGTCGGAATTATTGGAATGGCTATGGCTTACATATATATAAATGAATCAGTGTCAGAAAGAGCTACAAAAGTTTTTGACTGGTGGGGAGCCCTTGCACTTGGAGCATCACTTGGATCATTAGTTTTAGTTTTAGACCAAGGACTTGATTGGGGTTGGACTTCCCTACCCATTATCGGATTGTATATTGCAACCCTAGCTTTTGGTATTCTTTTTGTGTGGATTGAAAAAGGCCACCCCGAACCAATTGTTGATCTTAAATTTTTCAAAAATAAAATTTTTGTAAGCGCTCTAGTAAACAACTTCGTAGTATTTATGGGGATGATGGGTAGTTTGTTTTTGATACCTATTTTTGCACAAACATTTTTGGGATACAGTGCTACCGAATCAGGATACCTTTTTATACCTATGGCCTTTTCATTAATGGTGGCAGCACCGATTGGCGGATCATTTACAGGAAAAGTTCAGCCCAGATATATTATTTTTTGGAGCACATTAGTTGCTGCCATTGGTCTATATCTCTTTGTCAGAATTGATCCACGCTCCGGTGCAATCGACATTATAGTACCTCTAATGATTATGGCTGGAGGACTTGGCTTTGGAATGGCACAACGTACTAATGTTGTTGCCAGCGCAGTTCCCCAACATGAAATAGGCGTTGCTTCCTCCGTTTTGGCCCTCATCAGAAACATTGCAGGAGCTTTTGGTATCGCCGTGTTTGGCACAATTCTTAGTGTTGGAGTAAAAAATAAAGTTGCTGAAATAGTTTTAAATAGCACCTTAAAAATACACACAACCAAAGAGTATGCTCAAGCTATAGGCCTAATAAATCTTCGAGCAGAAATATCTGCATATACAAATGTTTTCATAACCTCAGCTGTCATAGTTTTTATAGGTGCCTTCCTTGCCCTACTCATGAAGGTTGATAAAAAAGATGAAAGAAATGACATTGAAGTTTTTGTGGAGTAAAAAATTGACAATATCCAATATATAGCTAATATCAAGAGTAGAAAATCAGAGTTAGAATTGAAATATGCAAAATATAACCTTAGAGAAGATCAAGGGGTGTTTGCTTGGTGCACAAATTGGCGATGCCCTAGGCATGCCGGTTGAAACCATGTCACACTCCGAAATCATACTCCTAAACAACGGGCAAGGTGTTGTGGGCTTTACTGACCCAATACAAAGCAGGATTCCCCAAATGGCAAAGTTGAGAGCTGGTGATACCACCGACGATTGGCAACTGACAGCAGTAGTGGCCGAGTCCATTATTGCAAGACAAAGTTGGAACAAAGCTGATTGTGCTCAAAAACATGCGGACGCCATCAGAAAAAGCACCTTCGGTTGGGGTAAAACCACCGAAAATGCTATCCGTGACCTGATCAACAAAAAAAGACAGGTCGGCAGCGTCCCTGAGAACCTTGGCCCCAACAAGGGTTGTGGTAATGGCATCGCTATGAAAATTTCACCAATGGCAATTTATATGGCGATTGGCGGGAAAGGAATATTCGGTGACATGTGTATGGAAATCTCGTATCTCACGCACCCCGATCCGAGAGCTGGATTTGCGGCCTTCGCGGTGGCACTTGTCATCCGTCACGCCCTTGAATCACAGATCTACGAGAACACCAATCCTGAAAACATCCTGACAAATGTTATCAATCAGGTGAGAGTTCTGGAAAAAGAATGCGGAGAATGGCGTTACAATCCAGATACCGTATCTGGACGATTGGAAAAAATCTTACCGCTCATCGGTAAACCAGATCAAATCCGCCAGGAACTCGGTAGTGGCTTTATTGCCACAGAAACTGCAGCCTTCACCATCGCCACATTTTTGTCTCACCCGACAGATTTTCGCGCTGGTGTACTTGAAGCCATTAATGCTGGTGGCGACACCGACACGAACGCATCCATAGTGGGTGCAATGATTGGCGCAAACCTGGGCTGTGAAGAAATCCCCAAAGAATGGAGGGAGTTCCGAACTGAATACCAAGAGTCATATTTCCTCGCGACCAAGCTCAATGAGCTTCAGGAAAGACTGACCAAGGCATCGTTCCAAAGCCGAACCGAAACTAGTCGATAACGACAGGACAAAAAGTCAAAAATAGAAAAGCGCGGTACCCATTTGATGGGTACCGCGCTTATTTTTTATCTTATTTCCTCCCACTCATCTACGGCGGAATGTTTTAAGAAAAAAACAGAAAAAGCATTAAGAAACCAAGTTGAAAGCAACTTAGGCCAACCAACCTTATGTGCTCTACGTCCAGTGTGGTACACAACCATATCTAACATGCATTTTGTTTTACCAATTTTAGACAATCGATTAAAAAATTCATAATCCTCGCCCGCCACCAGTTTTTCATTTAATCCTCCAAGTTTTTTATACGCGGTAACTCTCATCATTTGAAACTCACCAGCCGAAACACCAATTCCAAAAATATTATTTAAAATAAAATGAAGTCTATTCAAATATCCGAAAACTAAAAAATCTCCAGTAGTCTGCATTTCTGGAAAAACTTTTATAGCTACGGTGAAAGCTACAAGACCCGGATCTGCATCAAATTTTTTTACAGCAGTGCTAAAAAAACTATCTGCATCTAGAAAATAATCATCGGCATCGAGAAAAACAATATAATTTCCTTTTGCAATTGCCGCACCACTATTACGCCCAGCTGCTATTGTCTGACGGGTTTCACCTTTATATTCCACAACTTTTGCTCCATGTGCCCGAGCAATTTCTATAGTCTTATCACTACTTTTTCCATCTGAAACAATTATTTCTTTTTCACCTTTATATTTTTGGATACAATCGATAGTCTTTGCAAGAACTTTTTCCTCGTTTAAAGTTGGAATAATGAATGAAATCATTTTTTAAAATTTATTTATAATTTTAAGGACCCTTCCTTAATATATTTACGGACAAAAACAGTAAAACCATACGCTAAAGCACATAGGAACAAAACTCCAACAGCAAGAAATACTTCTTTAAAGCCTTTAGCAATTTGAGAATAAAACTGCCCAAACCAGTAACCAACTGAAAGCAATACTGTAACCATAATTATTTCACCTAATGCATTTATGGCTATATATTTTTTTATAGGGATCTTGCTTGCACCTGCTGCAACAATAGTCACAAGCGCCAAACCAAAACCAATTGTAACCTTAGAACCAAGAAGTATTTTTGTTTGGTGTTCAGTTAAAAGTTTTTTCATTTTTTCAAAAAGGTCAGCAGTGACACCAAAAAATTTTCCATTTTTACGTATCAATGGCTCAGCAAAATAATATCCGACAGCATACCATCCAATATCCGCCAACAGGTCACCTAAAACCAGTACTGTAAAAAGTGGAACTAAACTGAATACATCAAATCGAAGAAAAAATCCTGCTGCAACCATCAAAATAGGACCTTCTATTATTGCCCCTATAAAAACCAAAAAATATTTGGTATAGGAAGCCAGGGTTAGGGCATATATAAGCACTTCTGGTAGTTGTTGCATATTATTTTAAAAAATTTATATTTAGGTTAGTCAGATAAAATATCAAAACTATTACCTAATTTTTGTAATATCTCTAGAATAAAATAATCCAAGTGTCCACTCATTCAAAATGTAAAAACGTTTACGCCAAGAGAAGAACTTAAATAAATAAATCGTTCTCCACATCCACCAAGCAAACTTTCCACTAATCTTCACTCCCCCAACATCTCCTACTGCATACCACTTTCCAATTGAAACAAGTGACCCCTTTGATTTATATTTGAATATTTTCAGTTTGTTATCATTACCATATATAGTCGACATAACATTTTGGAAAACAATATTTGCTTGTTGTGTTGCAACTTGGGCAAGCATTGGTGCTGGCGTTCCATCTCCTCCAGTAGATGTATCCCCTAGTACAAAAATATTTTTTGATGCTCGCAAAAAACTGTCTACTATTATCCTTCCAGATGGATGTCTGTTTACTCCCTGAATATCTAATATTGAAGGCTTTACCCCAGCCACCCAAAGAGTAAGTCCCGACGGAATTTTTGTTGTATGGTCTTCCAAGCCAATGGCCACAGCACTCTTTATTTCAACAAAATCTTTTCCAACACTAACTACCGATGTCGCAATTTTTACATTTATATCTTTTTTTATAAGTTCATTGAAAGCCGTCTTTCTAAGTTTGGGATGAAACTGAGACAACAAATCTGGAGATGAAGCAAGCAAAGTTATACTGACATCTTCTTTTAAAATTGAAAAACCATAAGAAGGTAGGAGTGTTTTAAAAACCAACTCTGAAAGCTCTGCGGCTATTTCCACACCAGTAGCACCGCCTCCTACAACAACAAAGGAAAGCATTTTTTTACGAAGATCTGAATCATGCACAATTGATGCATCTTCAAAGGCATCAATTATTTTTGACCTCAGGGTCAACGCGTCTAAAAGATTTTTTAGAGTAAGGCTATTTTCTTCAGCGCCTGGTGTCCCATAAAAATTTGTTTCTGCACCAGAAGCCATCACTAGATAATCGTATACTATCTGACACTTGTCCGTAGTTATTGTTTGAGATGCAGTGTCGATTGATTTTACTGATCCTTGGAGCACCGCCACACCTAAAGGCTTACCTGTTGATCTTGAAGGCTTAAAGATCTGCCGAAGTGGCTCTGCTGCTGATGCATGAGAAAGCCCACCAGTTGCAACTTCGTGCAAAAGAGGTGTAAATAGAAAATAATTCGTGCGATTGATGATAGTAACTTTTATCTTGCCTTTCTTGGCCAATTTTTCTAGTTTTCGTGCAGTATAAATTCCACCAAACCCCCCGCCAACAATAACAATATGTGGAATATTCATCACAACATTATAAACAATTAAGACAACTAAATAAAGCTAAAATCAAGCCTTTTTCCCATTTTATGCTATACTGCCCACATTATGAAAAAAGTACCCGTGCCAGTAGAGCCAAAAAACACGTATCCTATGAGAATAAACAAATACCTTGCTCTCAAGGGTTATTCCACTCGTAGGGGCGCAGATGAGCTTATAGAGAAGGGTCGTGTGCTAATAAATGGCCGTCTAGCTGAACTTGGATCAAAGGTTATTGAAGCTGATGTGATCGAAGTCAGAAACAATAGAAAACCTGAAAGTTATGCATATTATGTATACAACAAGCCGTCAGGAGTCATTACTCACTCCCCACAACTTGGAGAAAAAGACATAAGAAATTCCCTACGTATTTCAGAAAGAAGCCCTAAAAATAGCTTTTCAAAATCAGCTGGCCCAGAAAATGGAAAGACAAAACTACCAGGACCGATTGAAGCTGATATTTTTCCAGTTGGAAGACTTGATAAAGCATCCAATGGACTGATGATCCTTACAAACGATGGCCGTATTACAGACCGCCTACTCAACCCTATTCACACACATGATAAAGAGTATGTGGTTACCACTCTAAATACACTTCGTTCAAACTTTGCAAAACAAATGGAATCAGGTGTTGAAATAGGTAACAATGAAGGAAATAAGGACAAAGAAGAATCATACGTCACAAAACCCTGCAAAGTAGAAATCATAAACAACAAGACATTTAGAATTATTCTAACAGAAGGAAAGAAACATCAAATTCGCCGTATGTGTTCAGCCTTGCACAATGAAGTTGATGAGCTTAAAAGACTCCGTGTAGCCAACATAAAGCTTGGATCACTTGGCATAAATCAATACAGAAAAATTACTGGAGAAGAACTCAGTGAATTCTTAAAATCTCTTGGTTTAAAAAATAACTAGTCAGAAAAAGGCCGACAAAATAAGGACGGTAAATGGAACTCCTAAAACACAAAATCGCCCATGACTAGGAGGCGATTTTGGTAGACTTATTTACCCTATTAGTATCAACTGCAATTGGTTTAAGTAGCTTTACAATTTTTATTTTATTATTTTTTAGTTGTTTTTGTTTTTATTTTTCCTTTGTTTTTTATTAGATTAAATTAATATCGAATAAATACTTATTATTTATCACTAGTAATTTACTCTGTAATTTTATTGCTAATAACTCGACCCTCACCTATTGATACATTCCTATATTCAGAATATTTCTTGACATTTTTATAAATTATTTTGTATTTATTGTGCAGGCTCATCATCAGAACTTGTAGCAACTTTTGTAATACCAAAAGCGTGTATTTCATTGCCTACAATGTCTCCAGCAATAAACACTCTGTCTCCTATTTGAATAAAACCTGCAGTCTGAATTTCTGGAGGTAACACAACTCTCAAATCTTGGCTGCCAGAAAGTGGCTTAAAATCAGTACCTGTAGCTATACCTATATCTGTAGTGGAGGCAATTCCGAAATCACTGTCATTATCAGATTTTTCATCTGAAAGAATAAAGCCGTCAGTAGTCGTAGAGATAACATTTCCTCTAAAAACACCTTGGTTCTTTGGGGGTGTACGCAAACCGTGATAAAAACCACCAAGCATTGGCCCAAATAAAGGCATGGGGTTTTTTCTTTCTTCCCTATGTAAAATATCGCGATGAATTGAGGTTGTTGTAATCAAACACCCAGCAGCAATAACAATTACCGAACTCCCGACAACCAAATAAAGCAGTGGGCTCCTATATCCAAAAGTAAATTTCTTCAAAAGCCAATCAAGAGAAGCCATAAGAAGAATATCTATTGCAAACAAAAGCCAAGGAAAAGCCAAAATAAATAACAATATTCCTCTAAATCCGAATCCGAGTAAAAGCATTCTTCCACTAATTACCAAACCGAAAAATATAAAACTTATAATAAAGGCAGATATCAAAAGAATAAATAATGCCACCAAGCACAAAAGAGCCACTTTTAAAGTGAAGAAAACCTTTGGTCTCATGCTGATCTGACCCTCTTTTATTTTTTTAAGCAATTCCTCATGATTGTTTGCCGTATCATGATTGATTTCGTGATTATGATTTTCGTTGTGATTATTCATGTTTTTATTTTTTCTTCATTTTTTCCTTACTCACTTGGTTCGTATTTTAGACCTAACTTTTCATATACCTTTTTTAATGCCTCTTTTCCTCTTTTTAAACGTATGCCTACTGTACCTGTCGGTATACGCAGGACATCAGATATCTCCTTATACCCCAAACCTTCTATGTAATATAGAATCATTATTTCTCTATATTGAGGGGAAACCTGATCAAGACCTTTCTCTATCATGATCTTCATTTGCTTTTGTTCCCTCTCAGCATTTGATGGGTCCTCGTATATTGGATGAGAAACGAGTGTATCTAAATCAAAAAAATGAAGTGAATCCTTAAGACTTTTTTTCAGACCGTTAACAAAAGTATTATGAGCAATACGATATATCCAAGGGGAAAATTTTTGTGTTGCATCAAAACCTTTAATATTTTTATACACTTTTATAAAAACATCTTGAACAAGGTCTTCTATGTTGTCAGGATTTGAAAGGAACCTTCTACCATAACGAGTAAGCTTTGCATCATATCGGGACATTAGCATCCCGAAACGCTCTGAATTTCCACTTTGAACGAGCAGGGCGAGCTCTTCGTCTGTCATTTCTAGTTCATTAGCCGTTTCCTCTGAAACCTCTCCTATTTTCTCCTTTGGCATTTTTCCCTCTTTTTCTGTGGAGCTCATTTGTGGTATTTAAATACTATTACAAAAACGGCTAATAAATATTTCAACCTTTAATTTAGGGCTTAAATTTAAGACCTAACTATAAAATCAATTATACACCCTTAAACACCTTAACAACCTAGATACACTGCTATATGCCCCGATCAATAACCTTAACAGATGCCCCAATCTTAGATAGTCTCCCTGCAATATCTTCATACCCACGGCGAATAGCATAAACATTTCGGAGAACCGAAGTTCCCTCTGCAGCAAGCATAGCCACCATTATCATAGTAGATGGTCTAAGTGCTGGTGGGCATATAATCTGAGTACCCTTGAGCTTTGTAGCTCCTTGTACATATACTCGGTGTGGATCAGCAAGAGTAATGTCTGCACCAAGCCTATTGAGCTCCGTAAAATATATCGCACGGTTTTCCCACATCCAATCGTGAATCATTGTGTTACCTTTTGCTTGTGTGGCAATAGGTACAAAAAAAGGAAGATTATCAGTGTTTATTCCTGGGTATGGCTGGGCATGAATCTTGTCGTGAAGAGAATGAAGCACCGATGGAAAAACTGTAATATCACAAAGTTTAGTTCCCCCATTTTTTGCTTTATAAATCTTTGAGGATTCATATTTCAAACCCATTTTTTCTAATTTCAAAAGTTCTAACTTTAAAAAATCTATTGGGCAACGTCTAACTGTGAGCTTAGACTTTGTCACAATAGCCGCTGTCAAAAACATCATAGACTCTGTTGGGTCTTCACTATTTGAATATTCTATTGGTATGTCTATTTTTTTTAGACCATGAACAGTGAGAGTGGTTGTACCAATACCCTCAATCTTTACGCCAAGCTTCTCAAGAAAAAAACAAACCTCTTGAACTTGGTAATTTGGTGTTGCAAAATCAATTGTAGTTTTACCAGGTAGTCCTGCTGCAGCCATGATTATATTTTCAGAGGCAGTATCACTGGACTCATACATTACAACTTCTCCAGCCTTCATTTTTGAAGCATCAATTTGGTATTCAGTATCAGTTGTATTTATCTCTACACCAAGATGTTCAAGTCCATACTGATGAGCAGCGATTGTTCTCTTCCCCATTTTGCATCCACCAGCATGAGGAATGCTAAACTTTTTTTCTGAGTGAATCATAGGACCAATAAACATAAGCACTGATCTAATACGGCTAGATGCCAAACTATCAATTTCACCCATCTTAAATTTCTTAGGTGGAACAATCTCTAAAGTATGTTCCCCATTCCATTCAACAGAAATACCAATACTCTTCATTACTTCGATGATTCGGTTGATTTCTTCGATGCGAGGAATACCATGTAATACTGTTTTTGATTTATTTAAAAGTGAAGCACAAAGTAGTCCAAGAGCACCATTTTTTGATGTATTTGTAGTAATCTCTCCATGCAACTTTTTACCCCCAACTATCTCAAAATCATCAGTTTCCAAGTCCTTGTATGTCTTTGCAGGAATTGCCTTTTTATTGTTTGTTTTGCTCATTTTTTATGTGTTTAGGAGGCTATTTTAACATTTGGTTTGGTAATAGCAAAACAAAATAAAACACCCCTTGCCGATATCGGCAAGGGGTGTTTTATCTTTTATTACCTCCAAGAAAAAGCCGGCAGAATATTCATTATTGAACGAAAATCTGATGAGCTATTATTATTTTGATTTATGACTTGAGGAAAACTTGGTTGATAGTTTGACTGCTGGTATGGTTGCTGATACATAGGCTGATATGAAGAAGTCTGGTAGTTGGAAGGTTGATAATTATTTTGTGGTTGATATGTATATCCTCCACTATTTGTTGTGTTATCTGTAGACGACATTAATTGCCATCCTCCACCTGTACTGTAATTATTGCCTCCGTTGTAGTTATATCCATTATTGTAGGTATAGCCACCATTGTAGCCATTATTATAAGTATTGTTGTATCCATTATTATTTCCATTGTAGTTATAATATGAACCATTGTATGGATAATAATTGTTGTAATTGTTATACCCATTATTGTTGTTACATCCATTTGGAAAATAGTTTACTCCACAAACACCTCCTCCTGATTGATTTGTAACAGTGACATATAGAGTACCGCAGGCACTTGTACCTGTATTTGAACAAACAACTATACTTGCATTTCCAATTGAATTTCCATATAGACTAAGTGAACTTCCTGTAATTGTACCCTGCACCAAAGAAGAATTTTGAGAAATGTAATAGTAATTATTTGCTCCACCAGAAATGGTTACATAGTTTGTTTGACCAACATTAAGGGTGACATTATTTTGACTAAAATAAATCTGACCTTGTGATGAAGAATTTTGAACTACCACATAAATATTTGCACAAGAACTATTGCCGTTTGAACAAACAACAATGGTTGCATTTCCTACCGCACCACCTGTTATATTTATTTGATTATTAACAACAGAAGCATAAGCTACCGATGAGTTTGAATTACTTGATACATAGATTGTACCGATGTTGTAACTAGTATTGTAAGCAGTGATAGTTCCAGACTGTCCTGGAATCAAAGTTATACTATTCTGACTAAGAGAAAGTGTACCGCCAGATGTGCCGTTGTAATATGGCCATGGAATTGAAACAGATTGCAGACCATCAACTACAACATATGTAGATGCCCCCCCTGGAATATTATAAGTACTACCAGACAAAACTGTTGAGAAAAAGCCGTTTGCGTTTGTTGTACCAATAACTCCAAGTGATTGAACACTAGAGTTATTTGCAATATTTAAATAGTAAAGCTGAACACTTGCAGTTGCATCTCCATTTACGTTTACTGTAACAGAATTACCGCCAGCATTACTTAATGACAAAGTCGGAATAGTAGACGCCTTCGCCTGATCAACAAATGAACCTGAAAATGATAAAGTGAAAATAGCCCCTAAAATAAAGCTAAAAATGGCTATTTTTTTTGTGATTTTTGTGTAGTTTTTCATATTTTTATACAGCCCTATTTTACCCTAAAACATGATTTTGTCAAGGGTTTTCGTGCTTTCGTGGGCTTTTTTTGGTACCATTCAATAATGCTTATAAAACTTAAATCCATCTCAAAAACATTCGGAACAAGAACGATTCTAGACCGAGTTTCTTTTTCTATAGAAAAAGGTGACAAAATCGCTTTAGTTGGAACTAACGGATCTGGAAAGTCTACCCTATTAAACATTCTAGCGGGAATAACAGAACCAGAAGGTGGAGAAATAGAAAGAAGTAAGGACCTAAAGGTTGCGTACGTTCAGCAAGAAATTGCACCGAACAGCATACACAGCAAAACTGTGAACGATTTCCTTGAAAATCCTCTACTGAATGTGCCGAACGAAGCAGAAGAATCTTACAATCTTGGAGAATCAACTACCTACCCGCATGAAGTTAAGGAAATATTGAATGGTCTTGGCTTCCACATCAACCTAAATATTGGAATAGAAAAACTAAGTGGAGGAGAGCGCACAAAAATAATGTTAGCAAAGGCCATTCTTGAAAAACCAGATCTATTACTTATGGATGAACCCACAAACAACCTTGATATCCCCGCCCTTATTTGGCTTGAGGAATTCATAAAAAAATCCCAACTTACTTTTTTAATAGTTTCTCATGATATAACTTTTTTAGACAACACAGTCAATAAAATTTTACACATTGATGAAAAGTCTGGAAAATTTGAAACATCAAAGGGTCTTTATAGTAATTTTTTAAATTCCTTAAAAATTGAGAAAGATAAAATCCTAGATCAGTACACTGCCCAACGTGAAGAAATATCACGACTAAAATCTTCTGCACACAATATTCGTGAGGAAGCATTAAAAGCCGGACGAGCAGAGGCGTCTGACACTGACAAATTACTATTAAACTTCAAGAGAGACAGAAGCACTAAAGGCATGTCAAAGGCCAACAAACTAGACAAAAAAGCTGAGGATATGAACATTATCGAGAGACCGCCGAAAGACAACCCATTTATTATTGCTTTAGATCCATCTCGAACCCCACATCAGGAAATTATCAGATTGGAAAAAGCAGAAATACATAAAACTGAGAAAAAAATTTTTGGACCTTTTGATTTATCAATAAACTATGGAGACCGAATTTGTTTTGTTGGTGGAAATGGTTCTGGCAAGACTACCCTATTATCACTACTTACGGGTACAGATTTACCAGACATTGGAATAGCCACTATAGGCAAAGGATTGATTATTGGAAATTTAATGCAGCACCACGAGCATATCCCTCAAGATGAAATTCTTATTTCATATATTCAGAAAGAATCTGCTATTGAAGAAAATGAAGCCTTCAATATCTTAGAACACTTTAATCTTCCAAAGGATCATGCACGTGAGAAAATTGCGGGCCTAAGCCCTGGTGAGCGCGCTAGGTTGTCATTGGCAATTTTTTCATCACGACATGTAAACACCCTTGTTTTAGACGAGCCGACAAACCATTTAGATCAAGATGCTTTGGAAGCTTTGCAAAATGTTTTGAAAGAATATGAAGGCATTGTTTTAATTGCTTCGCATGACAGAACATTTATAAAAGAAACGAGGATTGATGTTTTTTATGAATTAAAAGATGGAAAACTTTTTAAAATTGGTTCGTTTGAAAAATATCTTGAACAGGCAGAAAAAGACGCATCTAGAATGCTGAGCATGATGAAAAAATATTAAACACGCAGCATAGATTTTAAGATATAATAAAACCATATGTGGAAAAAAATTGAGCCTTATTTGGCTATTGATTCATTAGTAGCGATTACGGTTTTAATTGTTGCTGCCATTTCTGTTTATTATAAATTTTATTTTCCTGAGACATTTTGGTCTAAAACCTGGATTGAAATTCTTTTTTACCTAGTAATTGTTGGGTCAATTCCATTAATCATTGATCTTTTTAAATCCATAATGCGTCGTCAGTTCGGAGTAGATATTATTGCTATTGTTGCAATTATTTCCTCTCTCGCAACACGCGAGCTCCTTGCTGCGGCTGTGGTACTCTTGATGCTTTCTGGTGGAAAATCATTAGAGAAATACGCAAAGGGGCGGGCGCGCGACTCACTTGAAAAGTTATTGCATCGCGCGCCCGCCCTCGCCCACGTCCTCAATGATGGACAAATAAAAGATGTCCAAGTAAAAGACGTAAAAATAGGAGACAAAATCATCATTAAACAAAATGAAATTATTCCTCTGGATGGCACCATTCTCGAAGGATCATCCACAGTAGATGAGTCCATCATAACCGGCGAACCAATTCCTCGAGACATTTCTCCAAAAGATAAAGTTCTAAGTGGTACAGTAAATGGTGATCAAATATTAACAATAGAAGTGACTTCGACTTATGAAAAAAGTTCTTTTTACGGAATAGTTAGACTTGTAGAACAAGCCGAAAAAGAAAAGGCTCCAACCGTTAGACTTGCAGACCGCTACAGTGTAGTTTTTACTGTTATCACTTTTATTATGGCCGGAATTGCAGCTTCTTTTGATCTCAAACTTGGTGTCGCAGTACTTGTTGTAGCCACACCCTGCCCTCTTATTCTTGCTGCGCCAATTGCTTTTATCGCAGGCATGAGCAAATCAGCCAAGAAAGGAATCATTGTAAAACACGGTGGAGTGTTTGAAGAAATGGAAAAAGTTGGTGCTTTCTTTTTTGACAAAACAGGAACACTGACTTTTGGTTTTCCATCCGTTAAAGAAATCATCGTACACTCTTCACACCACTCACCTCAAGACATACTGCAATATGCTGCCTCCATTGAACAATTTTCCAACCACATTCTTGCCCAAAGTATTTTACAAAAAGCAAAAGAAGATCATGTCATTTTAGTAATACCGACAGATGTCAAGGAAACAGTTGGTGGTGGAGTGATTGGTTATATCAATAGCAAACGCTACACTCTCGGCAAAAAAGAATTTCTTGAAAACAATAAAATCCCTCTTTCTGACTATATTAAAAACCAAAGCAACAGTAAAAACACTTTGATGTATATTGCCGAGGACGACGAGATCATCGGAACAATTCTTTTTTCTGACAAAGTTCGCGAGAACTCTGCTGATGTTATAAGAAATATTCATACCCACAATAATGCTTTTCATTCAGATAAAAATCCTAAAAACAAAAAGAATGAAATCGAAACCATCATGGTCACAGGTGACGAAGCTTCACGTGCAGAAGAAATCGGTAAAGCTTTTGGTTTTACAAAAATAATTTCAAAATGTTTACCTGAACAAAAGCTTTCGCTAGTAAAAGAATATGAGAGTCGTGGTGTGCACGTTGCAATGATTGGTGATGGAGTAAACGATGCTCCAGCTCTTGCCTCGGCATCAGTAGGTATTGCCCTTGGCTCACACGGTGCAACAACATCTACGGATACAGCTGATGCAGTCATCATGGTAGATGATATTGGAAAAATTTCAGACCTTATTAACATCAGTCACAACACTCTTAAAATTGCCAAACAATCTATCTTTGTCGGTATAGGGCTCAGTGTAGTGGCCATGGCAGTCGCCTCTCTTGGTTACCTTCCACCAGTCTACGGAGCACTTCTCCAAGAAGTGATTGACACTGTAGTTATTTTAAATGCCTTGAGAGCCCTACGTTAGTTTAAAAATTACACTACAAACTTCACAAAAATCTTTTTTCCAATTTTTAAAGTAATGGGAGCAGAAATTTGAAACAAATGATCAGTAATTTTTTCATCCTTTTCTAGATCCTTAATAGCACCTTCCTCTAGCAATCTTCTTACTTGTGATTTCGATTCAACTAGATTATTAGCAACCAAAACATCAGCAATCAGAGCACCAACATCAACTTTTATTTCCTGTACTTCGCTTGGGATTTCTTTTTTACTGAAAGTATTTTTCCAGCTTTCCTCTGCAAAAACAGCAGCTTCCTCTCCGTGATACATTTTTACTATTTCGTGAGCGAGTTCAATTTTTATATCTCTAGGATTCTCTCCTGCAATTAATCTTTTTTTCTTTTCCTCTATTTCTTCGAGAGACAAACGAGTGCAATCAATAAATGTTTGAACAACACCCTCATCTGTCATAGCCATTGTTTTTCCAAACATACTTTCTGCAGACTCATTGAGACCGATACCTGTTCCCAAACTTTTACTCATAAGTTTCTCTCCAGTCACCGGATTTACTAAAAGTGTTGTGGTCATTACCATTTTTTCATGATCAAGATAACGTCTTGCCAAAGTGCGTCCAGCAAGCATGTTGAAAGTCTGGTCCGTTCCTCCAATCTCTAGGTCGACTTTCAAAGCAACAGAATCGTATCCTTGCAACAATGGGTAAAAAAATTCACTGACAAAAAGAGGTTTGCTTTCTTTAATTCTCTTCTCAAACATATCTCTCTCAAGCATTTGCTGCACTGTAAAGTTGGATCCAAGCTCTACAATCTTTTCAAAGCTAAGTCCTGAAAGCCACTCACTGTTAAATTTAAATTCGATTGGATTTTCCTTATTTTCAAAATCCAATATTTTTCCAATTTGGTCTTTAAAAGATTTTAGATTTACATTTATTTCTTCCCTACTAAGTTGTACACGTGCAGAAGTCTTGTCACTAGGATCTCCTATCATGGCTGTAAAGTCCCCCACTAGAACAATAATCTTGTGACCGAGTTTGTGAAGACGTTCAAGTATAAGATAATTAGTTGAGTGACCAAGGTGAACATAGTCAGCAGTTGGATCAATACCTACGTATATAGAGATTTGTTTACCAGACAAAAGGAGCTCTTTTAGAGATTCTTTTTTAGGATAAATGGTATCAATAGATCTTGATAGAATCTCATCTATTTCTTTATTATCAACAGAAATTTTGTTAGTCATAGGGTTATCGTAGCAAAAAATACTCTCGTTGACAAAACAAAACCCGACCTGTATCCTTTTCACTAGAAGTTTATTAAATAAACAAAATCTTATATTAAGGTCCCTTGTGAGCAATCACTAAGGGATTGGGCCTTAATGCTTTGTGAGACATGTTGTGTTTAGTTATGTCTCACAAAAAGGTGACTCTGCAATAGTGGAGATCCGGATGCCTCCGTAATCATGGGCAAATCATTGTCGGTTGTTCACGTTTCAAAGCGCGATTCAATGTCTGAGGTGATAAGAAAAAACTAAGGTGGCACCGCGGAAACCCGCCCTTATTACGCAAGGACTTTTTCTTGTTTAATGAGGGCGGGTTTTTATTATGCCCGCAAAACACAACAACAAATAAACTAATAGTCCGTTCTTTAGAATATGAAAACATTAAATGTACCTAGCGAATTCCTGGCCAAATTTAAATTCGATCCAAGAAAAATTGGAATGATTGGGTGTGAGCGTGAATTTTTTCTCACAAACATCCACGGGGAAATTAAACCTCTTGCAGTTAAAGCTCTTGAAATTTTACCTTGTGGAAAAATGAGCATATACAGCTATGAACTTTCAGCCTGTCAACTTGAAGCTCATATCGGACCAGTTGAAATAGACGATTTCTACGGAGCCCTGATGAATGTTCACGTACCGATGATTCAGGAACTTTTGAATCATGGCATCGGTGCCGACTTTCGTACTGTGGGGCCAAAAGATATTCCGTTGGATATTTACCCTGATCCTTCTGGTAGATACCAGAAAATCACAAAGGAAATGCCAGAGGAAATACTCCGTGCCGCTTGTCGTGTCACCGGTACTCATTTCCATGTGGGAATGCCCGATCACGAAACTGCGCTCACTGTCTACAACGAAGTGATTAAGGATTTCGAATACTTTCGTAGTATCGGAAACTTAAGCAATGGAAAAAGAATGTCCATTTACCACACCATGGCCAAGGATAATATTCCAAGGCACTACAATGACTGGGAAGAACTGCATGACTACTATTCCAAAAATGGATACCAGGATGATCCAAGGAGATGTTGGCATCTGATACGCATTTCTGCCCATGGCACGATTGAGTTTCGGATGTTCGACAACACAAACGATCTTGATCTTGTTTATACATGGGCAAGAAAATGCTCGGTAGCGTGCAAAAAAGTTCTTGCAAGACTGAATCTTATTGAAGATTTGCTCTGAAAGACACTCCCCAACCAAATGGGGTGTTGATAGCATCAACACCCCATTCCTTAAAATTAACTTGTTGTTTTATCAACAATTGAAACATTATAAGCCGATAATTAAAACAAAAAATAAATGACGTTATGAAAACAGACAAAGAAAATAAAATGAATAAAAAACCCTATGTATTGATAAACGCAGCCACACATGGCGACGAAGAGATCGGTATTTCGGTTATTAATATATTAAAAAAGTTAAAAATCAAAAATGGAAAGTTGGTCTTTAATATTGCAAACAAAAAAGCCCACAAACTCAAGAAAAGATTTATAGACCAAGACCTAAACAGAAGCTTTCCAGGAAACCCAAATGGAAATCATGAAGAAAAAATAGCAACAAAAATCCTACCAAAAATTCAAGCAGCAGATATCGTTATTGATATCCACTCCACAACTAGCCAACTCAAAGACGCAATGATAGTGACAAAACTGGACTCACAAACAAAGAAAATGATTGGTGTAATAAATCCAAAATATTTACTGTGTATGAATATTACTAAAAATAATGCGTTGATATCCGCAGCAAAAATTGGATTAGCATTTGAATATGGAAAAGATGCGAATAAAAAGGTAATTGAGAAAACAGCAGACGACATAAAGAAACTGCTTGAGTACCTAGATATGATTAATTCAAAAAAGGAAATCAAAGCGACTAAAAACATGGCGCCCCAGAAAACTGAGTATTTTAAGATCAATAAACATTTTTCTAAACATAATGGCGATCATCTCTCACCAAATATTAAAAACTACCAACTTGTAAAAAAGGGTGATGTGGTCGCAGTCAATGATGGCCAGAAAATACTAACAAAGGAAGACTTCTACCCTATCCTATTCGGAGAAAAAAACTATGAAAACATTTTTGGTTTTATGGGCAGGAAA